>NZ_JACVUH010000009.1:0-129668 GCF_016516865.1 Enterococcus sp. S53 | reverse complement strand
GCTGTTGCATTTATCAGATGCTAATAGTCATGAACAAAAATTTAAAGAGGAAACGCAAAAACTTGTCGGCGTTCCTGTTTATATAGCTTAGGTGGTGGGGGCGAATGAACCTAGGCTACATCAAATTATATCGTAAGGTGACTAGTTCATTCGTGTGGGCTAACCCTAGCATGTTGAAACTCTGGTTACTCTGTTTAATGAAAGCTAGTCACGAAGGAAGAAGGTTTTTATTCAACGGTCATGAAGTGTCGTTGTCCAGCGGTCAATTCGTTACAGGGCGCGATGCATTGGGAAAAGAATACAATTTAGGCGCTCCGAGTGACCAGGTCGTTGTCAGCCGTACGTTATGGAGATGGATGAAAAAATTCGAGAACGAGGAAATGTTGTCCATCACTTCAACACCCAAATACAGCGTTATATCAATAAAAAACTGGGATGACTACCAATCGAGTGACCAACAGTTGTCCAGCGGTCGTCCAGCACCTGTCCAGCACTTGTCCACAAACAAGAATGATAAGAATGAAAAGAATGATAAGAATTTAAATAATAGTCCTCGCAACAAACGCAAAAAGCGCGTTTATGCGGACGATGATCCTAATAAAATTCTCGCAAAGACACTGTTTAAACTGATCAAAAAGAATCACAACATCAAAGATCCCAATCTAGATGAGTGGGCAAACACGATTCGTTTAACGATTGAATCGGACAAGCGAACAGGCAAAGAAGTTCAAGACGTGATTGTCTGGGCGATGCAAGATGACTTCTGGTACAAGGTTGTTTTATCGCCATCCAGCTTGCGTCGCAATTTTGATCAGATGGTCGCACAAATGAATTCAAAATCATCGTCTTCCAAAAAAACTTTGCGTGAAGAAACTTTACCTGAGTGGGCTAAAGAACCTATAGATTACGGCAATAAAAAAACGGAAGTCACAGAGGAAGATCTAAGGAGGTTTCTAGCGGATGCAGGAGACGAAGAGGGATTTTAGTAAACCCGTGAAAATGATCTACACTCTTTTATCAAAAGAACAACAAGAGTTGATGAAATTCCCGCTTGAATCAATGACTGGATATATCAAGGAGACGGGAGATACACAAGGTAAAGGAGCAGAAAAAAGATTTAGAGTATTTATGTTCCTATATCGGCACTGGCTGATCTCAGAGAAAATCGTTCGAGCGGACTTTTTTGGAAAAAGCTTTATTCAAGCAACGACTGACGAGCTATGGGATGAGTCACAACGCCTTTATATAAAACTAAAAGGAGAGAAAGAAAATGACAGAAAAAGAAGTGAGACCGTTGGATCTTGATCTATCAAAAATTGATGAAGGATCCGTTCAGGAAAAATTTGAACACGAGATGGAAAAAGTGATCGAGAACATTCTTGATCGAAATACCAATCCAACTAAAAAGCGGTCAATCACAATCACAATCGATGTTTTGCCAAGCAAAGATCGGGATATGTTCGTGTTGGCCACGCAAACCAAATCAAAACTGGTACCTCGTGAAGAAACAGAAACAAAAGTCCTATTTGGACGTAACCAAGATACAGGAATATTGGAGGCCGCTGAGCTGAAATCAGGTGCACGTGGTCAGTTGTTCATGGATCCGGACGATCTAGAAGTCAAGCTAGACACAGGACAACCAGTTGCTGATCTCGAAAAAAAAGAAAATGAACTTGTTGATTTTAGAAAGCGTCAATCAAACTAAAAAAATTGGAGGAACCAACCATGAGTGAAAATATCAAAGATGCATTGAAGTACGCAGTAGATCTAAGTTCAGGTCAGGAAGTTATATACGAGGTAGATGGTCAGACATTTTACGATAATAGCAAAGCTAGTTTACGTAATTTATTCCCGATAGATTATGCGGCACAGCTTGAAGTCAACTCACTTACGGGCTTAACTCAGTATCTGCTATCTTGTTTTGATCAAGAATCGAAGGATCAGCCTGATGAACTTCTCGTACACGTCGAAAGCCCAACAAGAGTCGTTGTGTACAGCCAATTGAACGAAGAACGGAAACGTGAGAGCTTGATTGTCGCTCAAGCTGAATTGCAGAAATACCCATACGATCGTTTTATGGATCAAGAGCGTTTTGTGATCAATATTCAATCCTTGTTTGATCGTACGGATGATGCAGAAGCGGTCTTACGCTTCGCTAGTGCAATTCGAATCGATGATAGTGCCGATGTCACAGATAACGGAGTAACTCAGACAGCAACCGTGAAAACGGGCGCCAAAACTGTCGCAGAAGGAAGGGTGCCAAGCCCAGCAGCCCTACGTCCATATCGTACTTTCTTAGAGGTTGAGCAGCCAGAAGGTCAGTTCATCTTCCGAATCAACGACCGTGGTGAATGTGCTCTCTTTGAAGCAGATGGAGGCCTATGGAAATATCACGCAAAAGAGTCTATCGAATATTATCTTTCAGATGCACTCTCGGAATTAATCAACAAGAACAAAATCACAATTATCCAATAAGACAATAATAGAATCGACGTTTCCGGCGCACCTCAAGCGTCGTACGTTGATTTGGTTTCAAATTCGAGTAACAAAGTCGAGAAAATGTTAAAGTCACTTAGAATTGATTATAAGGCTGAAAAAGGTGATCGTATGATTTGCAGCAAATGTAAAGGTGAACGAATCCTTTGGAACAAGAACAAATTTGGACGGGCAGTGGCGAACAGCTGCCCGGCCTGTAATAGAAATGGTGATCCAATTATGAAAGAACTGAAGGAGTGGGGGCTTGAACGCGAAAAAAGGAGTTATTGAGGTCTTTTGGACAAATGTACAATGGCACATGGAAAAGAAAAACATTAAAATGTCGGATCTTGTTAACGGAAAGACGACTGCAGCGAAAAATAAAACTGCAAATATTATGTTGCGACGTGTCCAAGAAATTGCGGATATTCTTGAAATTGACGACTACGCTATTTTGTTCGAGGAAATTGAACAGACGGAGGAAAACGAATGAATGAACTTTCAGTAATAGGCTTTGTTTTTTGCGTGACCATCATTGTAGTTGGTGTAATTGCGTGTAAAAAAGCGTTGGATGATGAATGACATTTTCCTAAAAATTAATGAGCATAAACTAGAGGTGAAACATTGAGAAATAAATATCCGGGATATTGCTATCGTTGTAGCGGATACGTTGAAAAAAGGAAAGGGCATTTTGAAAGGAAAAACGGTCATTGGAAAATTCAACACGCAGATTGTGCGATCAAATACCGAGGGACTAACAATCAATGGAATGGAGCGCCAGTCAGTAAGTGACAGAGATAGTGGGATAGGGAGGGGGGAGAGCGATGAACGAACCTGATTACTGCGAACGGTGTAATTTGTACACTATGGTAAAGCAAGATCCTGAACCAGATGAGACGGAATGCGTTTGGTACTGCCCAGTATGCGATCAGTTTGAAGTAGTAGCTGATTCCGCAATCGTCAGCAAAACATTAATAGGGGGGACATTAACATGGGAAAAACAAAATCCAAAGTGAAAAAGAAAAAACGTCGGCTCCAGCAAAAAGCAGAGGCGAATGGAACCACAAAAAAGAAATAAAAAAAGCCACTCCCCTTAGGGTGAGTGACCACTGACATGATTATTTTACCATAAAAGGGGTGGCGTTTTTGAGGTTTCAGTGGCTTAAAAATTATCAAGACCTAGAAGAGCAAATTCTCTTCATGAAATGGAATCTTAACAAGAGTAGGTTGGAATTAGATCGATGGATCAACGGTGACTTGGCAAACGTACGCCTTGAAAAAAATTCGAGATCATCATCGTTGGAAGAAAACATCAGAATTATAGAGAATGAACTGAACCTGCTCGAGACAGAAAAAATTGAACTGATGGAATTGATCGATTCATTCAGTGGAGCAGACAATCAGATTGTAAAATTAAAATATGTTGACGACATGGATGTTTACGATATAGCAGATGAGACAGGCTACAGTGTGTCGTATATCCGCAAAAGGCATACTGAGATCCGAAAGACATTATCATTTGTTGATGAGTATGAGTCACGGCGAGAGGACCGCTTGAAGAAGCAAGAAGAAATGGACTACTATTCAGCAGACCAGGATCAGTTGAGCTTGTTTTGACATTGCCACAAAATGCGACCTCAAAGCCTGTGTATATTTCTTGATTTAAACGGGTTATAGTAATAGCGTAGAAGAAACGGAGAGCTGGTTTTGGACTACTCACACTAATCCAAATACCGAAAGGAGGAAAGCTCCTTATCGCGAAACTTCTTTGACGGATATAAAAGACAGCACAATTTTTTGAAAGAGGTGAGTGATCTCATTTCAAAATTTGCTAGTGCTGTCTTTTTTTGGAGGTTAATATTAATGAAAACTTATAGATATATTTCTTTTTCTAACAAGTATCCACAGCCAAATAAAGTAAATCCTGTTAGATCAGTAATATCTGTGGTGATTAAAGAAAACTTTTCTATTATTACAATGAACCGTAGTGCAACTACTGAAGAAATGAGACTGTTCATATTAAAGAAGACTTGAGATAATTACAAATTTGACATTTTAACAGCATAAACATTTTTTCTTAAATATTGATAGAAATTACTCTGTGTTAAGATAGTTACACGCGAAAGTAATCCATCAAGTATATCGTCTTTTTTGACAGAATTAAATTTAAGAGCCATACCTGTCGTAGACAAGTCGCTTCGATCAAACACATATACTTTATCACTTGACTGTTTTTGATAAATTAAAAGATTATTTGTTATCTTTTCTATACGTTCGGTCCTATCCGTATATTTATAGTCAGTCTCAATATCTGATTTGAAAATAAGTTTGTAATTAATCTCCATCTCTTTAAAACCAAACTGTTCCTCTAGATGTATTTCTGATAATTGTTCTAATAATTTAAAAGTAAGTGAATTCGATGGGGTAAATTGATCATAGAATTTTCTTGTAAATTCACTAACTTTAACATCTCGAATTGAAAAAACTTGTTTTGAAAAAAATCCGATAAATATTGATGAGTTTATTGAAAAATTATATTCATTTCTCAGATCATTAAAAGTAAATGTAATTTTACCTATTGAAAAGTCTTTTATCTTTATTTCGGGAAAGTGCAATACGTTGAAAACTGCCATAAAGGTGTTTAAAAAGGATTCAACTTGTATTTTAGGTGCAATTGAAAACGAAATTAGACCGTTATGTTTTTCGATTAACTCTATGATTTGACTTGCTGAATCTGGTTGGATTCTTTCTATGTCTCTTTTTAGATCAATTGAACAACTCCAAATCTCTTTTGAAGACTTATCATTAAAATTCATAATTTGATTCTTAACTTCAGAATAATTGAATAAATGTTCTTTAAACTTATTCTGATCCAATTGTTTACTTTTACCACTTAGATAGTTATTGAGTATTTTAACAAGCCTTTTTCTTATGCTAATAAAAGAATCACTTAAAACAAGTGGTAAAATATATTTCGATTGCGCCAAGTAAGTTGAATCATTAAACAAAATATCTTTAATTATCGGATATTCGATTTGCAAATCTTCATAGAGTGCTGCAGCTTTAGGGTTTTTTAAGATATGTTTAGAGATACTACCTATTTCATCACCTAAAAATTTTTTTACGCATTCTCCACCTATATTAATTGTTCTTTTTGATAATTTGTTCACAATGTAATATTCATGTTTATTAATTGTTTTACATAAAGAACATTTTTTCCATGTTTTTTTATCATCCGATTTATTTGTAATTTTAGGTTGGATTTTACGAAGTTTCCATTCAGCTCGGGACATATCTAACCAAAGATTTTTATTGTTAATAATTAATTGAAGTAATTCATTATTGTTTTTTAAGGAACGGTAATCAATGGTTTCGTTTTTGATAAGAATAGTTATTAAACTATTCAAATTATTTGAATTTTTAATGTAGTTACTATACATTAATAAATTTCGTTCTTTTTTATCAATCAGATTTGCCAAAATAACACCCCCATATAATAAAGAATTATACCAAAAATGAAAGTTATTAAAAAGAAAATCAATAAATTTATACAGGATATCAGTCACTCATACTCATAAAGAATGAATAGATAGTCTGTGGCGACGATAAAAGTTAGTTTGATTTGGGGTTTAGTTTAGGTTGAAATAAAAATGGAGCAGTTTAAAATCAGTCAGATTGCTAATCAATGAAATTTCGAAAGCAGCAAGTAGTTGATAAAGCAATGGTATCTCCAAATACAAACATGAAATAAATAAAAGAATTTACTTGTGATGAAGGGCATATCTACGACACATCAATCGATACATATTATATTAGAACTCTAGAGGGATATATGAAGATTACCTCGAGTAATTATAATATTAAAGGTGTTGCGGATGAAATTTATCCATGCAAATCGAAAATCTTTAATCAAACCTATGAAGTATATGGTGAAAAAATAACCACCGAGAGCTAGGAACTCGGTGGTTAGGCAGGTTGATTTGTATTTAGTGCATTCATCATGAAAGGTTCTTCTGCTGATTTTAGTATAACATAATTTTTAAATTTTTTTTCTCACAGCAAATTCATAAGATACTAATCAATCCTTTTAACATATGATCTGCTTCTCAGAGTTAACATGTTACCAACATAAACGAAGGGATTTGATCAAATGAACGCATTACAATTGGCTACTAAAATCAAAAATAATCCAGAGTGGAGAAAAGCTTACGACTGTATTGCAAATGCTAAAAGTCACGACATTAAAATGAAAGCTTATCAAAACTTCGAAAAAAAGTTTGGCATTAATTTGAACGATTCCATTGGCATTTATGTGAAAGGATTTCTATAAAAGTCTCTTAAATCAGAGGCTTTTTTATTTTGGGAGGAAACTATGAATATATCAAAAATGAAACTAGTTGATCTGAAAGCTGCTGATTATAATCCTAGAATTGAATTAAAACCGGGTATGGAAGAGTACGAGAAATTGAAGCAGTCCATCTTAGAATTTGGATTTGTGGATCCACCGATCTTTAACATACAGACTGGCAACCTCGTAGGAGGTCACCAGCGCGTCGCTGTGGCTCGAGATTTGGGTCTATTTGAGGAGATAGAGGTATCGATCGTAGATTTACATCTTGAGAAGGAAAAAGCCCTCAATTTGGCTCTCAATAAGATTTCTGGCAGTTGGGATGAAGAGAAGTTAGCCCTTATCTTAAAAGAACTCGGAGAAGAAGAGATCACTTTAACCGGTTTCGATTATGAAGAAGTCGAAGATTTAATTACTGCTTTTAATTACCAAGAAGACATTGATCAACCAATTGTTGAAGATGACTTTGACGTAAACCAATACATTGAAGATCATCCGGAACCTAAAACAAAGTGTGGCCAACTGTGGCAATTAGGCAATCATTTTTTGCTTTGCGGTGACTCGACAGATCAAACTGATGTTGATCGCCTAATGCAAGGAAATAAGGCGGATTTAGTTGTAACGGATCCGCCATATAATGTTGCTGTAAAGTCTAGCAATGAAGAACTAATGAATTCTGGTCGAGGTGAAATTCTCAATGATGATATGGATCACGATGATTTTGTAGGGTTTTTAGAGCAAATCTTTCTGAATTACGCGAAACTGATGCATGATCAAGCGGCAATTTATGTCTTTCATGGGTCTTCGTATCAGCGTGAGTTTGAAAATGCGATGAATGCTGCAGAGATCGATGTACGAGCACAATGCATTTGGGTTAAAAACAACGCTACCTTTGGCTGGAGTCAGTATCGTTGGCAGCACGAACCAGTGTTTTATGCTTACAAGCAGAAACAGGCACCTGAATGGTATGGGGATCGAAAACAAACTACGGTCTGGAAAGATGACTTGATTCAAGATATTCCTGATGTGAGTGTTTGGCAGATCGCTAAGGACGACGCCATGAAGTATTATCATCCAACACAGAAGCCGCTATCTCTCATTGCAATTCCCGTTAGGAATAGCTCGAAACGCGGCGACATTGTGGTTGATCTTTTCGGTGGATCTGGTAGCACATTAATGACCTGCGAGCAATTGCAGCGGTTCTGCTATACAATGGAGCTTGATCCAATTTTTTGCGATGTGATTATTGATCGATGGGAGAAATCGACTGGTAAAACTTCAGTATTGTTAGAAGAATAAAAAGAGGCCGGTGCGCTAACACCGACCCTTCCAACGAGGTTTGACCCCCGAAGACACAGAAACCACACGCGCGTGCTTTTACCTCAGTTCTGTGTCTTTTAGCATTATAATCTAATGCGAGGTGTCAAACAATGGGAACAGAGGATTTTGATATCGAATACGAAATAAAAAAAGCTGAAGAAAAGGCAGAAACAGTCGACGAGTATAAGCGAATCATTCGAGTTGCACTCGGGAAATGGCTGTCGAACCTGCAGACTGGGGAGATCAAACTCAATTCAGTAAGTGATCTGAAGGTATTGATCGAAGCTGATTTGATGCTTAAAGATATAGAATAGCTAAGTTGTCTTTTTATGTTTATGTACAAGCTCAATAAACAAATTTTTAATATTTTCAGTCTGATTGAATAGTCCAAATGCATTCAATCCGAAAAGAAAATATGATCCAATATCATTAACATAGGTAGATAGGGATTGGTGAAAAGGATTTTCCAAAGTTTGAGTTAGGGGAAATAAAGAATTAAGCATTCTTGAAGTATTATCAGCTAGTAGTAAGATCAGTTTTCCTATATTGTCAGTTATGTAGTCATCAAAGAAGGGAATAATCATTATTGTTGCAGAAATACCAAATATTAAATTAACTATTATTGTTCGCTTTCGCTTTTCACTAAGAAAAGGTTTTTGTGTAAACCCAATCATTAACATCATAAGGCCTAAGACCAGAGGGAATCCTTTGGTTATCCCTGGTATTGAAGTAACTTTGTTTACACTGAATGATAGTGAAAAAATAAAAGATAAAATAATAAAAGCGAAGACAAGTTCTACTAACATTAGGAATAAGGCTAAGTATCTGTTCATAGTAGACTCCTTAAGTATTTTCTTTTAATTATACCAGATAAATTAAAAACAAAACTCAACTAATCTACTGATCGTGAGGTGGTGCACATTGAATGGCTAGGCAACGAGATCCAAGAAGAGATGAAGCAAGAGAGATATGGCTAAAATCCGATGGCAAAAAGCTTTTGAAGGAAATTGCAGAAGAGTTAGGCGTTTCTGATTCGCAAATTCGAAAGTGGAAATCAATAGATAAATGGACCGTAGAATTGAAAGGTAATGTTACCAATGGCAAAAGTAACGTTACCAATCGAGGCGGTGCGCCACCGGGAAATAAAAATGCAGAAGGTAATCGGGGGAATAGTCGGGCAGCAGCGCCTGTAGGAAACAAAAATGCATTAAAAACAGGCGAGTATGAAACGATCTTTGCTGATTATCTTACAGATGAAGAGAAAGGGATTTATCAGTCGATCACTGAAGATCCTTTTTTTGTTCTGTCCGAAGAAATCCGACTCCTAAAAATTCGACAACGGCGAATGATGAAAAGAATAGCCGATACCGAAGCGGGATTGTCAGAAAAAGAGACAGAACAGCTCTTTGAGTTACGAGGGCGCAAAACTTTGGTTGAATCCAAAAAATCGGGACAGAAAATTCAAGTAGAGGTGCCTGATTTAGTATTGACTGAGTTGAAGGAACACTCTTTTCGCAGGATTGATGATGTACTTTCCATTGAGGATGCTTTGACACGAGTTAGCGCTCAATTGACAAAAGCAATTAAACAACTAAATGAATTATCCTTATCTGGTAGAAAAGTTACTCTGATGGAAGAACAAAAACGGAAGATGACCTTTGAAGCAGATATCCTTGAAAACAAAGCCGCTAAACTTGTACTTAAACAAGGTGAGCAAAGTAAAGTGCAAGGGCTCATTGATATTGGCCAAGCGCTTATTGGTCCAATAGAAGAAGATGAGGAGCGTGAAACAGATGAGTCAGTTGAAATTATCGACTAAGCAACAAGAGAATATTTTCCAATCACTCAAAGGGATCCGGATGGAACTGAATGAGGGAACGATTCGTTCTGGTAAGACGATGTCAGATGCACAGAAGATGGCATTAATATACGCTGGCCATCCAGATACGAATCATCTTATACTCGCCTATAATCAAGAACAAGCCTACAGAATGTTTATGGATTGCGAAGGATTTGGACTTGAACATATCTTTGCCAGCTGTGCAGAGATTCGACACGATGAGCATGGTGACCACTTATGGATCAATCTTCCGACAGGAGAAAAACGGATCTATTACAAAGGTGGCGGCAAAGTGAATGCGGTCGGTGCCATTACTGGGATGTCATTTGGGACTGTCACATTCTTAGAGTTTAATCTTCTGAATAAGGGGGTTATCGAAGAAGCTTTTCGTCGGACCAAGGCTTCTAGCTTTCGGTACCACCTTGCAGAACAAAACCCACCGGCACCAAATCATCCGAATCTTGAAACACTAAAGCCGTTTATTGAAACAGGATCTTTTAAATTCCGACACTGGCGGCCGCATGACAATCCTATCTTAACTAAAAAAGCTTTAAAAGAATGGGAAGCGGAGTGTAAAGTCTCGGAGTATCTACACAAACGTGACTGGCTGGGCGATCGTGTGATGCCCAAGGGCGTGATCTATTCAATGTTTAACGAAGATGCCCATATGACAAAAGAAATCATAGGCAAGCCTGTAGAAGCGTTCTTTAGTGCCGATGGTGGTCAAAGTGATGCGACAACTTGTTCGTTAAACCTCGTTACATGGAAACATGGAAAGTATTATCTCTATCGAATGGCCAACTTTTATCACAGCGGCGCTGATACTGGTGTCACAAAAGCAATGAGTGAGTATGCCAAGGAAATCAAGCACTTTAAGGAATGGTGCTATAAAGAGTGGGCATGGCTGCCGAAACATTCAAAATTCTTTGTCGATCCGGCGTGTAAGTCGTTGAGTGAGGAGTTGCGTGTATTGGGGATTTTCTCAACTAAAGCTGATAACAACTCAAAAGATAAAGTTACCAGCAACGGAACCAAAATTGAAGTAGGAATTGAACGAATGCAGAGCGCCTTATCAAAAGGACGCTTTTTTCTTTACGATCACGAAGGGAAATATGGCCATTATCATTTTATTAAAGAGTTAGGTATGTATGTCCGTAATGATAATGGCTACCCAGTTGATAAAAACAACCATGCTCTTGATGAATGTCGCTATGCAATTAATTACTTTACGAAACGCTATGTTCTTTAATAGGAGGTGGTCCAGTGTCATTCTGGCAAACAATAAAAAGAGTCTTTGGAAAGGGGGCGGTTGCGATAGGTGCAAAAAAAGAGCTTCAGAGTATTTTAGATCATCCCAAGATTCAAATGAGTCGTGAAGAGTATGATCGTATTCAAAACAGTTTGCTTTATTACCAGGGGTACACGCATTGTAATTCTGATCAGAGAGCAAAGGCAAATATCAATATGGCCCGCAAGGTTGCTTCTGAGTACGCGAAGGTAATGTTCAATGAACAGGCAGAAATCACGATCGGGAAAGAGGATAAATCTAAAAAATATGATGAAGCCAGTACTTGGATAGAATCTGTGTTTCAGCATAATGATTTCAAACGTAATCTGAGTAAGTACCTTGAACCAGCGATGGCACTTGGCGGATTGGTTGTACGACCTTATTTCAATGACAAATCAGAACAAATTGAGTTTTCATGGGCGCTACCTGACACCTTTTTCCCACTAGAAAGTAGCACTAACAAAATCGGTCAGTGTGCTATGGCATTCAAAACCACCAGGGTAGAGGGTGACAAAACTATATATTATACACTTCTCGAATTTCACGAATGGATTGAGGGGGAATATTGGATTTCCTTGGAACTTTACGAAAGCGAGAAACATAATGTATTAGGGATGCAGGTGTCTTTAAAAACTTTGGATCAATATGCCGAGTTGGATCCATCGAAGCGAGGGGAAGGAATCGAACGTCCGATTTTCTCTTATTTCAAAACTGCGGGATTCAACAATATCCACCCTTATTCACCATTGGGTGTTGGTGTTTACGACAACTGCAAACAGACACTTGATCGACTAAATAAAGCGTTGGATGCATTTGACCATGAAATTGATGTAGGAAAAAGACGAGCGGCTTTCCCTGAATCTATGCTAAGTGGGGTTCCTGACAATGGAACAGGAGAAACGAAATTAACCTTTGATAAAAATGACGACTTCTACGTTATTGTTCCTGGCACTAATCCAGATGAATTTAAAATCACTGATCTAACTCAAGATATTCGGACGGAACAGTATATCGGGGCAATCAATCATCGCTTGCGACTTCTTGAAATGGAAGTAGGACTTTCAACCGGAACTTTCGTCTTTGACGGTCAAGGCATCCGATCAACCAACAAGACCGCAACTGAGGTAATAAGTGAAAACTCGCAAACGTATCAATCGAGGAACCAGCAAACCACGGAACTTGAAGAGTTTATTCGTGATGTTGTACTTGCCCTTTGTGAGCTAGGACGAGCAACAGAAGTCGATGGAAAACCCGTGTTCGATGGAGAAGCTCCTACTCGGGAAGAAATAGGGGTAAATTTTGACGATGGAATTTTCTTAGATAAGAAATCAGAGTCAGATTATTATCGAGAGCTGAAAAATGATGGGCTGATTCCCGGATGGTTAACTTTAGCCAAAATAATGAAGTTGCCTGAAAGCAAGGCAAAAGATCTTTACCGACAAGCGCAATTAGATGTGGTCGATGAAACTACCGGGAAAATACGTGATTCTGGATACGAAGACTTCGAGGAGTGATTGAATGACAATTACACCAAAGCAATTAGAGATTGAGGCTTCTTACGTCCAAGATGCTTATATGGCGATGGAAGATGAAATCATGAAGATGCTTGTCCGCCAGTTAAACAGGCCGACAAGAACGCCGCTCACAGAAGACAACGCATTCCGTTGGAAGATAGAGAAGATGCAGCAATTAAATTTGTTGAATCAGCAATCGCTGCAGCAGCTGGTAAACGAAACAAGTCAGTATTCCTATGATCAACTACGTAAAATCATCGTGGATATGGGTTTTGAAGTCGTTTCGGATCTCGACAAGGATTTGTCAAATCAAACAGGAAAAGAACCACCGCCACGAACTGAGATCGACAATGTGATGGAGTCATATTTCAATCAACAGTGGCGTGATCTCGACAATCATGTCAATCAAACCCTGATAGATACCAATTACCCGAATAATCCGCTAGCTAAGATGTATCAGCAAGTTCTCAATGATACAGTGGTTAAAATCATTGGCGGCGCTAAAACACCTCAACAAGCCCTTAGAGAATCGATCTATGCGATGGTGGAAAAAGGGGTAATGACGACCTTTGTCGACAAGGCAGGGCGAGAATGGAGCCTTGAGCGGTACGTTCGGATGGTTTTAAAAGCAACCACTCATCGTGTTTATCAGGATCTACGGCTTAAGCGAGGCTTAGAACATGGCATCGTCACAGCTTTAATGAGTAGCCATATGGCTGCACGTCCGGCTTGTGCTCATATACAAGGCGGATGGGTGCTACTTGTTCGAACAGAGGATGCACCGGAAGAATTACGACACATTCCATCGATCTATAACCACGGATATGGTGAGGCCGACGGAACCCAAGGTATTAATTGTCGACATCGACTGTACATTCAAATCTATGATCCAGGTCTTGACGTCCATATGAATCAATATGATCCAAAACAAGCGATTGACAATGCGGACTTGGTTGCGAAGCAACGGCGCATGGAAGTCGCTATTCGTCGTGCGAAAAGGCAACTGAATGCCGCAACAACGATCGACAACAAAGAAGATATCCGACACTTTAAACAGCTGATCCGACGACGTCAAGCAGCGCTACGAGTATTTATCAGAGAGCATGATCAATTGTTGCGTCGAGATTATTCGAGAGAACAAGTATATTCGTAAAAGGAGTGAGCGATTTGTTTAGACCACATTATTTAAACGTTGAGAGAATAGTTGAAGAGCGGTGGAATTTCGTCGGTTTTTATGACAGAAAGGTACACACGCGTTCATTAGGTCGTAAATGGCCAGTAGACCGCACAAAAATCAGACGATCAAGAAGGAGAAAATAGTATGAACTTATCAATTAATAAAGGTGGACATATCACTGATCGCAAAGAAATTCATATCAATGGAAAAGCAATTGAAACTGATGGTTTAGTTGGTGCAACGGTAATTCAGAGAAAAGGTGAACCTGCTCAATTGATACTAACCTATGATATTGATGATTTATACGTCGATGAGTTAGTAGTTAAGCCATATAAAAATCTATCCGGTCTGATATCGGCAGCGGAAAGCGAAAAAAATGACGCAAGGTAAAAAGGTGTTGTGGTTGGAGATCAAATGTTGTGCAGTTGCATAGGTGAATTGGATGTCGAAGATTTGGGAGTGGGGGAAGGCGTAGGAAGTATAACTGCCGGTACTATCAAAGCCGCTGATATCAAAACACCGAATATTCCAAGAACAGATATAAAGGTTGATGGTATTACATCCAGAACAATCAAAGCTAATAGCACAACCATGCATGATATCGACCGCTTGGCTAAACAAATCGCAGAAAAAATGCGTAGAAGTCTTTAATAAAGTCATCATAGCGATGGCTATTTATTTTGCCTTCTTACTGCTTACAGGCGTTAAAGAGAAAGCTGTCTCGGGTGATGGACGTAACCATTAAATTTATCGGGTTGTGGCGTAACCACTAGGAGGTCACTATGAAAGGAATGTCTAAGCGAATGAAGATGAATTTGCAGTTTTTTGCAGATCCTGAGTCTGAAACAACTAATGATGAACAGTCACAAGTTGAGGAGTCTCAAACAGAAAACGAGCAAGAGTCGGTTTCTGAGGAAAAAGAAACGTCCCCGAAGAAGTATTCTCGTGATGATGTAGGCAAGATGGTTGCTGCAGAAACCAAGAAAGCCGTGGAGAAAGCAAAAAAAGAGTGGGAGAAAACCAACTCCAACGATGCCGGAGAAGAATCCTCAGGTCAGAACCAGAATGAAACATCTGCCCAAGAAAAACTGGCTCAAAAAGAGGCGGAGCTAGCTAAAAAAGAAATCCGTCTAGAATACCGGGAGAAGGCACAAGAAGAAGGGCTACCGTTGAAGATCATTGATTTGATTGATTGCAGTGATGCTGAAAAAGCAGAGGCGTCCTTTGGATTGGCTAAAGAGATCTTAGGCGAAAACACCTCAAAGAAAAAGAAAAAGCAGTTTGTCAGTGGTGGGAATCCTCAGTCGGGAAACCCGGATCAGTTAGACCCGTTTTTAGCGGGATTAAAAGGAAAATAGGAGGAATTTTTAAATGACAGTTACAGTTCAAAATTACGCAGAGAAATGGCAGAAAGAGTTAGATCAAACCTTGCAACAAGAATCATTAACAGCAGAGTTAGAAACGCCCGAGGTGAATTGGTTAGATGCGAAAACGTTCCGTGTTCCTCATATTAAAACTTCGGGTTATCAGAATCATAATCGTGAGAAAAAAGGGTTCAATTCTGGGAAAATTACGGTTGAGGATGTCCCTTACACTTTGGATTTTGACCGTGATATTGAATTCTACGTTGATAAAGCAGATGTTGATGAAACGAATCAGGCAGCGTCAGCTGGAAATATTACCCGTGAATTCTCTAAGGAGAATGCAACTCCGGAGATGGATGCTTACCGTTTTTCTAAATTAGCAGCCTATGCTGAAAAAGAGGGACTTTCACAGGATGAAAAAATCACCAAAGAAAATGTTGTTGGAACATTAAAAGCAGCTATTCTAAAAACGCGTCGTTACGGGACACAGAATTTGATTCTTTATGTTTCTTCTCAAGTTATGGATTGCCTAGAACAAGCCCCTAACTTTACACGGACTATTAGTGTAGATTCTGCAGGTACGCAAATTGAAACTCGTGTGACGAGTCTTGATGGCGTTCGTATTAAAGAGGTATGGGCAGAAGAGCGTTTTTATGACTCTTTTGATTTTACAGAAGGATTTGTTCCAAAAGATGATTCTAAACAATTGAATTATTTGTTGGTAGCAAAACCTGCAGTAATTGCAAAAGCGAAATTTGCAAGTGTCTATTTATTTGCGCCAGGTCAAGTAGGCCAAGGCGATGGTTATTTATACCAAAATCGCATTTACCATGATTTGTTCAAGATGAAGCATCAGGATAATGCGGTAATCGCTTCTACGTTGTCAAAGTAGAGACCCCGGAGGAGCCGGGGGAGCCTGATAAGAACGAAAGTGGCAATGAGGTAGAAGGTCAGTCATTGGTTATCGATGACATGAAGGTTGATGAGCTTAAAGCTGAGTTGGATCGTCTAGGGATTGAGTACCCGGCTGCTGCCAAGAAACCAGAATTAATTGAGCTGTTAAGAGAGAGTGAATAATCACTCTCTTTTTTCATGGAGGTGAAACCATGGAGCGATTACGTAGAAAGCCGTTGAATGAAATCTTTGACGATCAGGAAAGCATCGAGTCATGTGGCTATTTATCTCTCAAAGAGTATAAACGCTTGGTAGACAAAGAAACGGAACTGACAGAAAAAGATTTCCGGAAGCTTCTTAGGAGAGCCAGTGCATTGTTAGACATCCAAACGAGACGTTTCTATCAACGCAATGATCTCGAATCAGATATTCCAATGCGCCGCAATGCCTTTAAGTTGGCTGTTGCCTATCAAATCGAGTACATGCATGAAGCAGATGCCACTACCACGTTTGGCATGCAGGAGCCTGACAGTTGGTCCATAGGACGGATGAGTGTTTCTAAGAGCAAAGGTGGTTCATCATCCACAAATGAAACGCCTTTGCTTTCTGGGGACGCTATGCTGCAGTTGTCAGGAACCGGGCTGTTATATCGTGGGGTGAGTCGATGAGAATGCCACCAAAACGATTCTTCCCTCATGCAATGATCTATCGGAAGAAAATTGGTGTAACCACAAGAGGCGAACCAATTCTTGAGGATGAGCTTGTCATTGAGCATGTCCGTTTCGATGACACAGTCAAGTTTGAGCCGAGGGATATTGATGGGAAAGTACAAACGCCCAATGCATTGATCTCTATGGTGAAGAAATATACTGGACCATTACCGGAGTTTTCGGTTGCGGATCAAATTGAACTCTTTGGAAAGCAGTACACGATCGCAAAAGTTGTACCGCTGACTGCTGATTCACCTGATCCATTTGGCTATGAGATTGAGGTGGTCTGATGAGTGGAATCAAGATTGACATTGAGCTAGGTGGTGTCCGGTCAAAGCTTAGTGAAGATAACTTGGGGCTTGGTCAATTGAACATGGCCAACCGGATGCTTCAAACCATGAACGAAACTGTGGTGCCGTGGGACACCATGCATTTGAGAGACACTGGACACGTCTCTGGACGTGGAAATCAGCTGATATTTGATGCACCTTATGCCGGACCTCAGTACTATGGTGGCCGGAAACATCCGGTAACTGGTTTTTGGATCCCATTTGTCAATAAACAACCTGGCACTGGTCCTTTTTGGGATGAAGCAGCTAAACCGTTATTCATGAGTGACTGGTTACAGGCATTTAAGATTGGAGCGAAACTATAATGGATTTTATTGATCGGCTGCAAGAAGTAGCCAGCAAAATCGATGTACCAGTGATCATCCAAGCCATCGATCAGGAGGAGTCAATCCGGTTGGCACCTTTACCGGGAGGACGTACAGCGAAATCGTACATGAATGGCGACAAGGTCAAGGAATTGCCTTTTGAATTCCGATTTAAAACGAAAAGTTTTTCTGGCGATCGAATCATTTATCAATTGTCAGAGATCTTAGAAAATGTGACATCTATCCCATCTGAAAATGGTTCTTATCAATTCATGGCGTTGACGATTGCCAATGAACCTTTTTTACTTGGACAAGATGATCAAAAATTCTTTTATTATCGCTTAGTTGTACAAGCAAAACTTTATATCAAAAAACGAAAACAGGAGAGTGAAGACTAAATGAAAAATGTAAACAGCGAGCGTGGCCATTTTATTGCGCCATTTACGAGTATCAACACAGCACCTACGGAGTCGGCATGGGTAGAATTGGCTGACGGAATTGAAGACATTTCGGACGCAAGTACGGAGGCTACAGAAGAAAAGTCTTACTACAATGGCGTGACAACAAACTTGGTTAACCGTGTATCTGGTGCCTACAATGTCAGCGGAGATTACGATTCTGAAGATCCTGCGCAGAAAATTGTCGCAGATATGAAATACAAAACGGGTGTTGGACGAAAAGTTTGGCATCGAGTGGTAAGTGCCGACAAGACGAAACAATGGACTGGTCATGCGACAGTGACGGACATCGTGGCAGGATCTGGTGCAGCGGATACTACGGAGGACTTTTCTTGTACGATTACCTATGACGCAACACCAACAGAGAGTGTCCCGGGATCTGGGGGGAATAATGCAGATGCGGCGTTGAATTCGGCGCCAGTTAATGCTAAGGCAAACAAGAAGGAAGAAACCAAGTAAGAGAGGCGTTTATCGCTTCTCTTTTTACATACAAACGAATGGAGGCAACAACAATGGTAAAAATCCAAGTAAAACTAACACAGTTACCAATTGAAATTGGCGAACATACATTTTACGTCGACACATCGGAAAAAGGTGCAGAAGCCTTTTGGAAGTTAGTTTCAGGGTATGCGTCCAACTCTGCAAAGATCACTGAAAAAATAGAAAAAGAGACGATCACACCTGAAAGAGCGGATAAGCAAGCGCAAAAAGAACTGGAGAAAGTGATCAATCAGCTTTTGGGCGATGGAGCATTCGAAAAACTATATGAGCTTTCCCCAGACTATACCTTCATTTCTGAGTACTACATGGAAATTTGTTCAGCGGTAGGAGAAGAGCTTGGTGGTCGAAAGAAGCAGTATTTTGAAAAAATGCAGCACTACTTAGAAGGTTAAATCAATGAAATTACAGTATCGATTAGAAGACACGGTGGAAATCGAAGATGTAAGTTATCCGATCGATCTTTCTTTCGATACGGTACTTCGCCTTTTCGATTTATTAAAAGACCCGGTTCTATCGGAGTCAGAAAAAATACTTTTAGGCATCAATCTGTTGCTGGGTGTTTCATTTTTATATGACATTGAAACACAAAATACGATTTTGTTATCTATCTTGGAGACGTTTGATATTTGGGAAAAGCCGAAACCACGATACGACAAGAAAGGCAACAAATTAAAACCAAAAATGAAAGAGATTGCGGAACAGCATTTCTCTTTTAATTACGATGCGCCAAATATTTACGCAGCCTTTTACCAAGCATACGGAATCGATCTGTTTGATCAGCGAGGAAAAATGAGGTGGGAGAAATTTATTGCTTTATTCGGGGGACTGCCGGATGAAACAAGATTCCGCCAAATCGTATCCATTCGGACGAAAAAAATGCCAACAGGAAAAGGGAACAAAGAAGCAAAGGATGAACTTCGAAAATTGAAGAAACTTTATGCGCTACCGAAAGAAGGTGAAGAAGATGAGCAGAAGTGATGGTAAGGTAACAATCGACATAATCGTCAATGGGAAACAAGTTACGAAAGAGATCGACACAGTCGAACAAGGCTTTTCCCGATTGGGTAAAAATGCCGATGATGTGATGAAAAAAGTCGGCACTGATATGGGGGTAAATACTGAATCAGGAGCAAAATCAGCGAACAAAGCAGTTGATTCGGTTGAAAAGACTGTCTCAGAATTAGGTAAGACGACTGAATCCTCAACGGCAAAAGCCGGTAAGTCTTTGGGAGATAACTTTGACTCTGGAGCCAAGGGAGCGAATCAAGCGACGGACAGCGTAGTAAAGGGCATCGTTTCGCTGACGGCCACCACAAGCACAGAACTAGCAAAATCAGGCCGTGTGATGGGTGAATCTTTTGAATCAGGTGCTAAGAGTGCGAATCAATCAAACGATAGCATTGTAAAATCGGTCGCGAGCCTTGTTTCTTCTGTTGAATCTTCGACACCTGGCATGGGTAGAAGTATCAGCGAATCGTTTCTTGTTGGTGCTAAACAGGCAACAACTTCGACCGATGCCATTACAAAGTCCGCTGCTCAAATGGTTTCTCACGTAGAAATTTCATCTACTAAGGCTGGGAAAAGCATTGCGACTAGCCTAGAATCTGGCTCAAAAGATGGCGCGAAAACAGTCAGTGCCGCCGTTGATGCTATGAAGAAAGATCTTGTTTCTTTAGCAGATGAGGCGGAAAAGTCTGGCTCGAAAATGAGTGCTTCATTTGAACAACCGACACCTAAAGCCAATATCCTGACTGACAGCGTCGGGAAATTAAGTGCAGCAATGTTGATCACCAAGGGTGCAACAGCAGCTCTATCGATGGCTAAGGGATCGCTAGATGGCGCGTTTGGGCGTATCGATACACTGAACAACTTTGAGAACACAATGACTCGCTTAACTGGTAGCTCTGAAGAAGCAGCTGCAGGGATGGAAGGCGTTCGAGATGTGGTTGTTGGTACAAACTACATGCTAGATAGTGCCGCTCAGACTGTACAGCGCCTCGTAATGCAAAATGGCTCACTGGAACAATCGACGAAGAGTTATCAAATCTGGGGTGACGCCGTGGCCATGTATGGTGACGGTGCTGCGGAAACGATGGATAACGTAATGGATGCAATGATCCAAATGAGAGCCACCGGCACAGTAAACATGGCTCAAATGGATCGAATGGTCCGTCGTGGTGTTGATCCTTGGAAAATCTATGAAGATGCGACTGGCGAGAGTATGCAAAGTATCCGTGATGCATTACGTGATGGATCTTTAGAAGCCAATGATTTCTTCGACAAGGTTGAGCAAGCCATGCGGGATGGTGGGAACGAACTCACCTCAGTTTCCGGCATGGCTCAGCAAGCCGGAGATACATGGGCAGGATCATTTGCCAATATGGCCACCGCTACAAGCCGAGGAACTGCCAACATTATTGCATCGATGGATGATGCTTTTTCGGAGACGCGTTTCGGATCCATGAAAGAAAATGTTCAGGGGTTCGGTAAAACGTTCGAAGGAGCACTGAATGGAATTGCTGGTGTAATCCCTCCTGTTGTGTCGGCTGTTGACACAATGGCCGGTGGGGTGATTGCTGTGAAAGACGCCTCTGCGGATGCAGCGCCTTATATCATTGGGCTTGGGACAGCGTTTGGTGGTTTGCTGATTATTCAAAAAGTTGCGGTTGGAACGACAACCTATATACAAATGTTGAAATATCTGACAGGTGCTACTTCTGCAGCTACCATGGCTACTAAAGTTGATACTGTCGCAACTAAGCTAGCAACAGGTGCAAATACAGCGAATGCTGCCTCTCTTAAAGGTGCGATTGCAGCACAGAAGACCTATACGTTAGCAACTAATGCAGCAACTGTAGCTACTAAGGCTTTCGGAGTTGTTAAAGCCCTTGTTTTAAATCCTGCACTAGGCTTAACCGTACTAGCATTGGGAGCAGCTGGAGTAGCGGCCGCCAAAATGGGTATAGATTTCTTTGCGGCACGTAAGAAAGCCAAAGAGTTAGCAGGTGATTTAGATGATCTGGGTAGTGGATTAGAAAGCCTTGAAAAGAATTCTGAATCAAATGCGACCGCTTTTGAGACGCAAGGAAAAGTCATTGAATCCAATATGGAGCGAAACAAAGATCTCGCAGCTGAGTTGCAACGTTTATCTGAAATCGAGAACAAGTCAGCGGCTGATAAGAAGCTAATGACCGATTATGTTGATGAACTAAACAATTCTGTGTCCGGATTGAATATGTCTTATGACGAAGAAACAGGGTTACTGAGTGCCACAACAGAAGAAATCAACAAACGCATTGAAGCTTCGAAAGGCATGGAAGAAGTTAGTCGCCTCGTCGATCGTCAAAATCAGTTAGCACAAGAGGCTGCTGAATATGAGACTGCACTAAAAGAGGCTACGGACGCACGAGCGAAAATTGCTTATGACGCTGCAGTTGAAGGTGTGGATGGCAAGAAGGTATACGGCGAAGCCCTTGAAGACTTAGCCGGTAAAGAAGATGCTGCACATGAGCAATTAGAAGCCATTAAAGCAGAACAAGCTAAACTTTACGAAGAAGAAATGGCAATGAGAGAAGAAGTCGCCGCAACAAACAATGAAGCTAATGCAATGATGATCGATTCATACAACCATTTATCAGAAGCCCAAAAAGAAGCGCTCAATTCTATGAACGACATGTACAAGAAACTTGTCGAACAATCCACGAATGCATTTGAGACCATGGAACAAAAAGAGTCCATAAGTTTAGACAAAATGGCGGAGAACCTCAAGAAGAATGCAGAAGCCATGGAAAAATGGTCAACTAATGTCGCACTTCTTGCAAAAGCAGGTGTTGACGATGGTATCATAATGCAACTTGAAAAGATGGGACCTGCTGGGGCTGAACAAGCTGAGCGATTGGTGAAAGAAACCGGTGCTGGCTTGGATGAGCTACCGGAAGAAGGAAGAAAACAGATTGAGAAGCTAAACGAGGCAATGGGTACCTCAATGAGCGAAGCGATGGATAGTACAGCTCGTATTGCTGGTGAAGAGGCAGAGGTTGTTGTTGAAAAAATCGGTCTGATTCCTGAAAAAACCGAAGCCTCTCTCAGAAAAGGTTTTGAAGGTCAAGATTTTGCTCAGTGGGGAAAATACCCGGTTGATGAGGTTACAAAAGGTCTAGAAGAAGGCGAAGAACAAGTTGCAGAAGCAGCAGAGAGTATCGCCCAAGTCCCGGGACAAGTGATCGAAGAAACGATTGCCGAAAAAGACTATTCGCAAGTCACTGACCCGCTAGTCAAAGAGTTCGGAGATGGACTTTTGGGTGGGATCCAACCTGTGGGAGATGCTTCAAAAGAATTAGCTGAAACACCTGAGAAACTATTTGGTGAAGTGATCGATCAAGATGTTTTTGTCGCTCACGGTGAGACGCCGGGTAAAGGATACGTGGAAGGCATCAATCGAAGTAAGGAAGCAGTTCAGGCAAGTGCCGCCGAATTATCAGGTGTGCCACGAGAAGTCTTTGAAAAAGAAATGGATCCAGAAACGTTTAAAGGATTCGGCGTAAATATTGGGGAAGGTGCAGCTGGAGGGATAGATCAATCTGCACCGCAAGTCGAAAACGCCACAAAAAATATGGCTGAACTGGCAAACAAGGCCTTCCGGAAGGAAAATGATATCAACTCACCGTCCGGTGTTTACCGAGAATATGGGGGTAACATTACGACCGGTCTTGCCCAAGGGATCGAGCAAAATAGCAGCGCACCTGAACGAGTAATCACACAGTTGGCTAAAAAACTGATGTCTTTACTGGATAAAGAACTCAATGCCAATCAGATGGGCAAACAGATCGGGAAGCCGATGGTCGAAGGAATCGCCCAAGGGATTGATCAGAATTCTTCCAAAGTACTTAGTTCAATTGCCAAGATGACGGATGAAATGGTCAAAAAGTCCAAGAAGGCTGCAGAAGACGTCGTTAAGGAATTTGAAAAGATGGATCGTGATGTCGATCGAACTTTGCAGAACATGCCAAGGATCGCCACAGCCACTATGCGTGAATCAAATCAAGCCTACCGTGAGGGGATGCGAGATGCGAATGACACAATCCGTGAAGGTGCTCAACGCATGCCTGACCAGATGAGCCATTTGCCTGATCAATTTTATCGTATCGGACAAAATTCTATGATCGGTTTAAATAACGGATTGGTCGCTGGTCAAGCACAAGTATTGAATACTGCAGCTACGATTGCCAATCAAGTGTCTCAAACGATGCAGCGCGCCTTAGATATCAATTCACCATCGAAAGTGATGATGATGGATGTGGGACGATGGATTCCAGCTGGTATCGGTGAAGGGATTGAACGATTCAAGCATTTTGCACTAGATGCTATTGAGGACTTAGGATCACAGTTGGTCTTGCCGAATATCCAAGCAGAATCGGTGGCCATTGCGGGTAATGCAGGCTTTGGATTATCGTTGCCAGCGGTTAAGAGTGAATCGACAACCACCAACCAAACGATCCATAATACACCGCATATCGATATTCATTTTGATGAAATTACAATCAATGACAATCTTGATATTGCTGAGTTATCTGAATTGCTCGCAGCACACACAGCTGATGAAATGAGGAGGTCATTAGAATGACAAATGAACCGTATTTTGAATTTAATGGCCATAAGTCGATCGATAAGAATCTTTATCTCCTAAATGAGATGGAGTTGACGATTCCTGAATCGGATCTACGCTTTGACGAGGTCGATGGCCGACAAGGTGCGATCATTTACGACAATGAACGAGAAAAAGATATTATCAAGACATTTCCCATGGAACTTAGAAAAGAAGCAGACAACTCGCTTTTCCAGCAAGTCAGAGAAATTACTCACTGGCTGAAGGAACCCAAGCGATACAGTCGGCTTCTTTTTTCTGAGGATCCGGAATACTTCTACGAAGGCATCTTTCATTCGCAAGTTCGTATTCTCGATCGATGGCGTGATCACTTTGACGTGGCCTTGCCTTTTCGATGCAAGCCAGTAATGTTTCGGCTTGATGGCCAAACTTCAACTGCCCACGTGTCTGGGCGAACCTTGGAGAACCCCGAACCAATTGAATCATTGCCGTTGATCCAATTTAGATATAGCGGTACGGCAGACGCGACCCTGACCATTAATAGTCGGCAGTTTCGAATCCTGAGAGCGGCCGGTGCTGGCATGATTACGATCGACAGCGAGCTAGGAACGGCTTATCGAGATGGCATAGCCAATATCTCAAGTGCGATCTTGATGCAAAGTGATGGCTACCATGTCCCCGAGTTACGACCGGGAACAAACACGATTTCGTTTACAACTCAAATCACACAAATGACGATTACGCCAAGATGGAGGGTGACTGCAATATGAGTGTGCCGATTTTATACGACAAAGCAAACAATGATTACAGCACGCTTGGTCTAGGGCTTTTAAAAGAGTCAAGCAACGTTTTTGCGACAAGAAAAAGGAATAACTTTCCTTTTTTAGAGTTTACCTATCCTGTGTTTGGTGTCCTATTTTCACAGCTTGAGAAAGGGAAGAAAGTTGTGGTCGATGTAGGACCAGGAACGAGATCAAAGCATCAACGATTTGAAATCGTCCGGATCACTAAACCACAAAATGGGATTGTATCGGTTTACTGTGAACATATCGCATTGATTACTGAAAAAACAGCACTAAACAAAGGACAGAAGCACACTGCTATTTCGGCGCAAGAAGCGTTGAGCCAGTGGCGTGCTCTTTTAGTTCCGCAACGTGATTTTAGCGTGTTTACGGATCTGACGACCGTCACCGCGATAGACTTTTCCGAAGTTGGCCACTTCGAAAGCGCAGCGGAGGCACTAGGTGGTAAAGAAGGCTCAATTCTTCAAAAATACAATGGTGAATATATTTTCGATAACAATGAAATTCGCTTGATGCGAGAAGGTGGTAAGGAGACCGGCGTTGTTATTGCTTATGGTAAGAACTTAGTGGATCTCGTGCAAGAGGAAACGATTGAGAGTACCTACACATCGATTCGCCCTTATGCTCGGGCAAATGAAGAAGGTGCCAGTGAGTTAGTTCTTCCGGAAGTCATTCTGGATAGTTCCCATGTCGACAAGTTTCCGGAACGTCGAGTTCAGACGGTGGATTTCAGCAGCCGCAATCCTCAGACTGTGGCTGAGCTTCGGCAGTTTGGGCAGTACTATATTTCGAGCAACCAAGTAGGGGTACCTAAAGTCAATCTAAAAGTGAAGTTTGCGGATCTATACAGCGCAACTGGACAAGAACAACATCGACAATTAGAACAGCTAGAATTGTACGACACTGTGACAGTGGCCTTTAATAAGCTAGGTGTTAACGTCAATGCGAAGATCAATCAGACGGTCTGGAATGTCTCGTTAGACAAATACGAATCCATTGAGATTGGCGATTCAAGAGCCACGCTAGGATCTAATCAAAAAGAACAAGATCGCGATCGAGACGAACAGATCAATCGACCACCGATTATTGGTCCCGGAAACATAGCCAATGTTCGACCTGGCACGATTACAAATTTAGTCGCCTATGGTGGTTTTAGCCAAGTACTACTGCATTGGGATATGCAGGGGCTGACCGTTCGAGAGTATGAGATCTATGGATCCCAAGAAAAAGGATTTGTTCCGGGGCCTAGTAATTTGTTAGGAAAGACAAATGTCAATGCCTATACCCACGGAACAGAAACAAAACTGCAGTGGTATTACCGAGTAAGGGCGGTCAATCATCATGATGTAACAGGTAATTTCAGTGAAGAAGTGTTTGGCCAGACGGCAAATACCAAAGATCTCGATGAACTCGAAGGCATCTTGGACGATCTAAACAATCGGATTCTTCCGGAATTAGATGAACGTCTGACAGAGAATGATCAGCTGCTTTATGATCTGAAGCAAAATATTTTACCGGATCTTGAAGGGCGGTTAAAAGATCTAGAAGTCGAAATGGATATACTCACCACTGTAAGGTTACCGGGACTTGAGCAGAAATTGATCGATAACGAGCTTGCGTTGAATGAGTTGAATAATGTCTCGCTACCACTATTGGATGAGCGGTTGAAGTCAGCCGAACAAAATTTCCTCGATGCACAAAAACGAATCGATGATGCAATGGCAGATATTCGAGATGTTGAGGATCTGCTTTCTGATTGGCAATGGGAGGACACAGTCGAGATTGATGGGGGCAAGATCCGAGCCAATACGATCCAAGCTTTATCGATCGTTGCTGGAAGTATCACTACCACGCAAATTCGTGCAGGGAGTATTGTGGGTAATGATTTGGCCATTAATACAATTACAGCTAGAGAAATCAATGCCCAAACAATTACTGCGAACGAACTGGCTAGTGACTCAATTATGACTCGTCATATTCGGACCAACGCAGTTACGGCCAATGAAATCGCAGCACGAACAATCACAGCAACGGAAATCGCAGCAGCAACGATTACAGGAACGCAGATTGCGGCGGATACGATTCGAGGAAATCATATTTTTACAAATACGATTACTGCTGATAATTTAGGCGTTAATTCAGTTACTGCAGTGAAAATCGCTTCTAATGCAGTGACAACAGTGAAGTTAGATGCTGAAGCGGTGACTGCAGCAAAGATTGCAGCAAATACGATCACAGCAGCGCAGATAGCAGCGAACACAATTACTGCCAATGAAATCCGTGCGCAGACGATCGTGGGAGACAGCATTGCTTCTAACGCCATTATCGCTCGTCACATTACCGCTAATTCAATCATAGCAGGTAAGATTGCATCGGGAGCAGTAACTACTGCAAAACTTGCGGCAGGTGCAGTCACAGCTACTACGATTGCAGCACGTGCCGTTTCAGCAGATAAATTGGCTACGAATGCTATACAGGTTGGGTTTAATGCAATGGGGAATACCTTAACTTTAACGCCAACCACATTGACGTTTAACCGATCGGCTAATATCCGGTTTATGGAACTGACAGGGACGTCCTTACAATTCTACAACACCGCTACGTCCAATATTGGTGGATTTGAACGAAGTACCACAGCTGCTGGTAATCCATGTGTTGCCTATCACGCTAGAAATAGTGCAAGTTTGATTTTAGGACGTGGAACGAATACCGGGGGAATCATTCTTCTTGAAATCAGAGCAAACAGTGGAATCATTCAAATGTTCGGAAATTTGAACATGAACGGATGGTCGGTAACCAATCAATCCGATGTTCGCCTAAAAGAAAACATTGAAGATACAGCCGTAAATGGGATCCAAGAAACAAAACGGATCCATATGGTTGATTTTGAATGGAAACAGGGTTACCGAAATCAGAGTTCTAAAGTTACTATTCCAAATGGAAAACAGTTCGGGATGATCGCTCAGGATGTACCGTTTCTTCAAGCACCAATTGAAGACGATGACCATTATTTGAGAATTGACATGAATAAGCAAGTAAACCTGAATACCAAGACCAATCAGGAGTTGATTGCGATTGTTGAAAGCCAAGAACAGCGTATTCAAAATTTAGAACGAGAAATGGAGAAAATCGCATGAAGATTACACTAAAGAATTATGAACTAGGTACTGCCTTAGCCTTTGTTGCAAAAATGGACTTAAAGGCTGCGAGTGCTAGCCGACACCGATCAAAATTTAAAAAAGAACTGTTGAAAGCAGTTGAAGGGCTACAAGAGTCAGAAATGGAATTGTACGATCAGTATGGTGAAAAAGATGCTGATGGAAAGCTGGTCATCAACGAAGCACAGACAGGATATGAAGTGAAAGATTCCGAAAAGAATCAGTTTGCACAAGAACTGCATGCCTTGTTAGATGAAGAGGTCGTGATCGAGAGAGGCTTATATGCCAAGAATTTTTCTTTGTTTGGTAAGGTGCTAGCTGATTACAATGGTGTGATTTCAGGGAAAGAAGCCGATATTTACGATCGCTTGATGGATGAATTTGAAAAGGAGGAAAATCAAGATGTTAAAGACTAATACGAGCAGCAACTTTACAGGGCAGGTCATGATCGATGAAAAGATGGTTGTCTACCTCTCTGCATCGATTGATGGAGATCAAGACGTTTCAACTTCACCAAGCATTAGTATTCAAGATCCTGAGTTATACCAAAAGAATAAAAAGACTTGCCGTGAAGGGATTCAAGAATTTTTGAAAGAACTGTGGGCGTTAGAAGACAAAGCTTGAAGGAGGACGGACGATGGAAAATCTCTACGTAACCAGTGAGATCACGTTAAACAAAACGGCGGAAAAACGTTCTTCTCCTATACCGACCAATACAGAGTTTTTCAGTTATGATCAACGCGTCGCAAAAAAGACGATCAACTTTCAGTTTAAAGGGGAGCCGTTGGACCTTTCAGAAGCCAATGTCATTTTGGGCTTTGATTTCGTGACTGCAGGTCAGTCAGTCATTTTAGAAAGTGATGATGGCTCAATCAAAATCGAGGATCCCACAGCCGGAAAAGTAAATGTGATGTTGCCAAATGACATTTACGCGTACTCCGGATCAGTAATCATTTATGTCTTTGTGGAGTTTTCCAATGGTCAATCGTTAGACTATCCGGCATTTAGTACTGAATTCCAAGAATCTTGGATTGATCAGGATCTTGAAGAGATGGCGCAGTTTTATGTGAAAAGATTCGAGGACTTACGGAACTTGGTGCTTGAACAAGCAGCAGGGATTGATCATGATTTGACTGAATTCGAAGATCGTATTCAAAACATAGAGTCGGCCATTGATTCATTTGATGTCGATGACCTTGCAAAAGAAATCGCTCTGGATCTGGAACGGAAAGTTCTAGATCAGTTGCAGCAAATGAGTGAGCAGCTTGAAGAAGCTCAGCAACAATTGAAAGAGTTGAAAAGCGGGCTAACGATTAGCGAGGCATGGGCTTGGTCAAAAGATGGAACGGACCGTCTAACAACGGTTTATCCTAGAGAAAACATTGCTGTTTGGCCTGAGGGCGGTTTTTCGCAACATACCCTAAATTCGTACGGCATCTGGCAAGCAACTTGGTCAAATGATTATCGAACACTTCATTTGCGGGCACACAATGCTGGTAACTTAAACGGAAATCTCGCACGATATCGTTATCGTAATGCCAATAATGAAGTCGTTACTCCTGAAAGACCGGCATGGCGTTATTATCAGGGGCGGATGTTATTGGATGGAGAGCCTTTTAAACGAGAGTACTTTCAGACAACTGCTTCCAATCCCATTCCGCGTTTGAATAGTAATCGGTCAAATGTAACAAGGTTTTTAAAATTTGAAATTGATGAAGATGGGTATTTTGAGGCATGTGAAGGAATTGCAGTTACAAATGGGGACATGTTCAACATTTCTCTATCCCTAGCTCATTCTGAAATGATTGGTCGAACGATTACTTTTGAACAGTTAAAGATTGAAGATATATTGGTGC
This sequence comes from Enterococcus sp. S53, assembly GCF_016516865.1. NCBI lineage: Bacteria > Bacillati > Bacillota > Bacilli > Lactobacillales > Enterococcaceae > Enterococcus > Enterococcus sp. S53. The sequence continues at coordinate 99,702 of NZ_JACVUH010000009.1, read as the reverse complement.
CGGAAAGTCAGACGCTAACGAACTTCTTGGGCCCTGTCGAAAAATCAATCTACACACCAAGAACTTGGGTAGATTCGCTAAATGCAATTCCGCCCTATCATGCATTTGCGATTTATCCGTTTGAAGATCCTACCCTATATACAAGGTTTGAACTTACTAAAGAAGCAGTGAGATTAAAAGAGCAACAGCAAAACGAAAAAATGAATCAGTTGGCACAACGAATAACTGACCTAGGAGGATGAAAACGATGGAAGGACACAAAGCAATCTATGACACAAGGGATTTACAGGATTTGCGGCCACTATATATGCCAGAAGATCGCACCGTATTCCATCCCTATACGGAAGTAGCACCACCAATTGATCCGCACGTGGTGGTTATTGGGTTTGACTTTAATCGCCAACGCTGGAATGTGGTGAGTGCTGCAACACCAGAAGAAGTCGAGGAGTTACAAGAAACCACGGATTCCTTAGGGCGTTCGGTGGTACAGCTGACCTTACAAAATCTACAACTGACACAACAAGTAAGAGAATTGACTCAAGGAGGGCAAGAAAATGCTTAATTTTGAGACGATTCAAGATTGGTACAATCGTGGATGGATGACAGAAGATGATGTCAATCAGTTTCTGGCACTTGGTGCAATCACAGAGGAACAGGCAAAGACAATTTTAGAGGGAGGAGGGAAGTCTTAGGGCTTCTCTTTTTCAATTTCGGAAAGTGAAGGTAATCGGTATGTTTTATTTTGTCAGTCTTTTTATAGGAGGAGATTTTATGGTTCATTTATTTGGAGGAAGTTTAGATGTCATTGATGTTTATTTGACCTTTGTCGTTATTGATTTGGTCGTAGGGTATTTTAAAGCCCTCAAGTCACATAGTTGGATGTCTGCGGTGAATTTAGAGGGATTGTTTACGAAATTCATTACGTTTGCGACAATTTTCGCAGCTGCTTCTCTTGATAAAGTGGCACCAATCATCGGGATTAGTTTACCAATCAACATTGCGCTTGTATGGACAGTCTTACTTATTTTCTACGAGATTAGCAGCATTCTAGAAAATGCTTATGAGTCAGGGGTTAAGGTTGGTTTCTTACAAAAGTGGCTTGCAGTTTTCAAGGAAAGTGTACACAAAGAATCAACACCGGCAGACTACGGCGATGGCCAAAGCGAAACAGAAAAAACAATCTATCAGCACAAGGATCAAGATCAGTCGAATTAGGTAAGTAATAATATCACATAAAAGCCATGGGAATCTTCAAAGAACTATAGTATTCTTAAAGTAAATGAATACTTGGAGGAATGTTATGAGCTTTGTGAGTATATTTTTAGATCCTAATTTTTTATCAATTGTATCAGATGGACAGGAGACTTATGGCGCGGAAAATGTAGGTAATAACTATCAAAAATTCTTTAAATTAAATTCGAAACTGATATTAACAGGTACGGGAAACAAAGATGTTTTTGATAGAATGAAGTTAATTCTTTCACAAAACCAAATTGTTGATAACATATCTGCTGAAGATGTAAGAGGAAAACTCAAAGAAGCTGTTTTTAATTCTTTACAAGGAGTAGTGGATAATGAAGGAAATAAAGTTAATTCAGTTTTAGCAGTATGTGGAGTAAACGAAAATAGCAACATCTTTTTTTCTGGTTATAAGCGATCTGACGATGAATTGACCGAAACAAATTATGAGATAGTTAGTGATTCAGATAAGAAGTTGGTTACTCTTAATCCACCTGATTTAAGCTTCAATGCTCAATCAGCATTCCAATCTTTAGTTAATCGAGGAAAACCCAGAACTGTTAAACAAATTCAAAAGATTCAAAAAGATTTACAACGAATGGTAGCAAGAACTTCAGTTAGTGTGAATAATGTGAGTTTTGAAGATAAAATATTGAAATAATAAAAAGAAAAAAGGCACATCAGGTGTCTTTTTTTTGTGGAGGTGGAAATTATGGAAATCGAATTAGATGTTACGGAGTTAAAAACAGGTGAAGGTGAACACACTATCCAAGGGGGAACAATAATTATTGCGTATTAAACAATCGAAGAAAAAGACGAGTATTAATTACCAGATTCAGGATCAGTCGAAGGGCTGATCTTTTTCTATACCAAAATTTTAGGAGGAATTATCTTGGACGAGAAGAAATTTAGTGACAAATGTCGAGAACTAGTAGCCAGTTATACCAATGATCACTTGGATAAGAGTGATCAGAAAGAAATTACACCGGATGATGTGTTTATTGTCTGGCAAGTTAAGGTACTGCAGAACAACAAGGCGCTGTTAAGTACAAAGCTATTTGATGGGATGTACTACGAGATCACCTACAACGGTGATAAAGACGAGTACTACTTTGATGCATATAAAAAGTGGGAAAACAAAGCTATTAAAGCTTAAAATAGGAGGAAAACACTATGACAAAAATTGTAGATTTACGAGGCGATTCAAGAATTTTAGGACCATCTAACCCTAACAGATCCGTGGCAGGAATCACCAAGATTGCTCGGCATCATAGCGCAACAGCTACCGGTGATGTTTGGGCATTCCAAAATCACTGGCGAGGAACACTTGGCTGGGGGACTGGTGGATATCACGAGATTATCCTGCGTGATGGATCAGTTCAGTTGGTTTATCGGGATAATGTTACAACCAATGGTGTAGGGAATCACAACAGCAAGACTTACCACATTTGCGTGGTGGGTAACGGCTCCTTTACTGCAGAACAAGAAAAAGCTTTTGACGAGCGTGCACGAGCAGCCATGCAGCGATTTAATCTGAAAGCATCCGATGTGCTAGGGCATAACGAGTTTTCAGGACACGGATCTAATACTTGTCCCGGAATCAATATGGCGACTGTTCGCAGTCGGTTAAGTGGCTCATCTGGATCTACACCGACACCAAGCCCTGCTCCTACACCTACCTACAATGTGGAACCTTGGAATAAGCGCCAAACAGTGAGCACTGACGTGCTAAATGTACGTGCAGCTCAAAATACGAACTCTGCTATCATTAAAACGCTAAAACGTGGACAAACGTTCAACGCTACTCGTATCACTCGGAACGGTGAAAGCGTCAATGGGTTCACTACCTGGTTTGAAGTTGATGGAGCTGGTTGGGTATCTGGTGCTTTAGTTACTGAGGTTTCAAGTAATAATACAGCTTCAGCAGCAACGCCAGCTAACGTTTGGCATAGTCGTTCAGGAACCGTCACAGTAACTGCAGCTAAGGGAATCAATTTGCGAGGAACTTCTAGCGGAGATACAACTACACCGACTAATCTAGGCGTTCTTGCTTTGTTGGGACGTGGCCAGCAAGTCAAATATGATCGCCTGTTGGTCCAACGTAATGGTCATGCCTTTGTACGTCAACCACGAGTAGACGGTTACGGATGGCTAACGATTGGGCCAACTAAAAATGGTAAAGTAATTGGTTACTGGACGTCTGGTATTTCCATTTAAAGAAAAATACCACATTACGCAGGTATTGCGGGTGTAAATAATACAGGAAAGAATGAGTATATGCAATTTTGACGACATTTGACCTATGATATATACGGATTAGTTCGCTTATTACCTGTTAAATCTGATTTTCTTTCAAAAATTTAATCTAAGAGTATATTTCAAATTTTAAATTTAATAGTAAAGTTGAAAAAAATTTATTATTAAAAAAAAAAACGTTTTGATACTACATATAGTTGTTGTGGTGGAGTGGGTTCTGTATGTAGTGTTTTAAGTGTTAATATGAGATTTTTCTTATGAATTTTATGTTTGACAAAATATTCAAGACGTATTATAGTTAATTCAATCTTAAAGAAGAGCTACCAGGTAGCTAACTAGGGGCCTTATTCCAAGGTCCCTTTTTATTTTTGTAAAGGAGCTTCAAAATGATCGAAAAAGAGTTTAAGCTCATAAATGAACAAATAGAATTATTGAAAAGTAGGAACTTGAAGTTTTTGAATGAGAGTATTTGCGAGAAAAATTTATACACTTATGGTTATTATGAAATAGTAAACGGATACAAATTTTTTCTTCTAGATGAAACAATAACTAAAGAAAGAAATGAAGACTGGTATAAAGAGGATTCATACTTTGAGCAAATTTTCGCAAGGTTCATATTAGATAAAAAAATTAGAAATTCTATTTTAGATGCTACTCTGGAAATAGAATGCTCATTGAGAAGCGCTATTGCTTATGTGATTGCACGTAATTTTGGTCACAAAGAAAATGATTATTTAATAAAAACTCATTATAATAAAGGAAAAGCTACTAAGGATGATTATGGAAATGTTAAATTTTATAAAATCGATCAAATTTTCGAAAAATTTACAAACATCTTGAATGATGATGTCCAACCAATTAAGCATTATCGAGATATTCATGGTAATGTTCCACCGTGGATATTGTTAAAAGGAGCTACTTTTGGTAATTTGGTTAATTTTTTGAAATTGCAAAAGGCCGATTTAAAAAATGAAATATTAAGTATAATGAGCGGAAGAGAAAAAAATGACTTTAACAATAATGATCAATTAAAATCCTTCTATATTGATATGATTTTTTTAATCCATAAATTTAGAAATAGGGCAGCACACACAGGCCGTATGTATAATTATAGTCCAAAAGAAAGTGAAGTTAGTTACTTTAGAGAATTTCATGAAGAAATGGGGATAAGTAGGAATGCATACAGTACTGGTACGCGTGGAAAATCTGATTTAGCTACGTTGTATTATGGAATTGAAAAATTTGCTAATTTCAATGCACATTTCCAATTAGATTTCTCTTTGAATTGGAACATCTCAGCACATTTAAAAGAATTTCCTGACGATGAGAAGATGTTGTTGAGTGGAATGGGCTTTGATGAGAACTTTAGAATTAAAGATTACTCAAAAAATTAAAATTGGAACTTGATATATGAAAATATCATTTCTTATTGATCATAATATTGATTATAAACTTTGTAATAAATTTTTAATTTTTTTGTTTCATAAAACAGAGTTATCTAATTTGATTTATGCTATAAATAATACCTAAAAGTTTTTAACGTAGTTCAAAGATTCTATATACCATTTTTATACGATAGGTATATAAGAGCTCTTTTATGAACAAAAACTGACAGTTCTTGTCTTAGAGATAAAATGATTTAGCAGCAAGCTTATTTTATAGATTTTGCCAATAAATATTTATTATAACTAATAAATACCTCTTACTCAGATTCGAGTAGGAGGCTTTTTTGTGTTCTTCGATCAATTATTCTAATTCTTTTAGATATTCTTTAGGTACCTTTTACGTAGAGCAAGATGGATAAGCTATACGCTTGCTGTTAAAATACTTCTAATGTAAAATTTTTATTGACGACATAAATCGTCAATGAAGAGTATCAGGCCGGGGAAGCTGGGGAAGTGTGCCTGATACTCTTCTTATTTATTTTATCATCATTTTTATGTAATAGATATTATTGATTAGAAAACCGTCATAAATTGGTTGAGTTTGATTAATAAAAGATGTATCTTATACTCATACCCAAAATGTTTATTTTTCGTTTACTCTTTCGAGATCCACTCTAGAATCCCTAGGGTGGATTTTTTATTGAAATAAAAATCATATTCTTGTAGAATGAAATCATAGCCTTGACCGGGGCTATTTCATTTTATATCTTTTTTCAGGCCCACTCTCCTTGAGGGTGGGTTATTTTTGAGCAAAAGATTATTACAATGGTGCAATCGATGGTCTCTGCGGTGAAGGAACAATCAAAGCCATGCAAAAAGCATTAGGAACGACAGTAGACGGTTTTATCAGTCCAGTATCTGATATGGTTAAGGCGTTACAACGATCATTGAACAATAATAGACTTCCGTGGTAAAAAGAAGAACCCTCTTACTCAGAGTTGAGTAGGAGGGATTTTTTTAAAATCTTGTTGTCCTTATTACCGAAAAAGTAGTATTTTCGGCACAAAGATAATTATTAGGTATAAAATTTGTGAAGTAGTCTATTTTTTTAGTTGCGATAATCTCGATATCATTAGATACAAAAATAAGGTATTTTAAATCTGACGAAAATCCAGATATATACTTTAATAATTCTTTATCTCTGCTTAAACGATAATTATGAAAAAACTCAGGATTAATTTTAATGTCTCCAGTTAAAATACCTTCCTCTAAATCGATATCAATGTTTTCGCACATAGATAATGCATTGATATCATCATATTCAATTAAAAAGATACTTTCGTCTTTTTTTACTTCAAAAGATTTTAAACGTTCAAGATGTTTTTCAAAATTTTTTTTAAAGGAATTTACTAATTGTATGTGTGAATGGTTTTTATACATATTATCAGTTGAAATCTTATTTTGATCTTCATTCATGTTTTCAAGTCTTAAATCATGTTCTCTTTGTTGTTTCATCATACTAATTTTGTGAGGAGAACCTTTTTTATTTTCAAATGAGGAAGTTATTTGGAAATGCTCAATAAATCCATTAGGTGTTAAGAAGTCAGGAAAGTCATTATTCTTCTCATTTGGCTTTGCAGATTTTAGTTCTTCGACAAAGTTTTTAAAATCTTTAATATGAATTCCGTACGCATTCTTTTCATAAATTTCATTAATGACTCTATCTAAAATGGAAACCTCGTGGTTAATTTGGTTAGATTCGTTTTTATGCATAATATCACTCCTTTTATGAAAAAGTAGCATTATTTTAATAATAAATCAATATCAATATATTTCCATCTAGAACATCACAAATCAATTTTTTGGATAAATAATGTTATTTAGTTAGTAGATCATATAATATTTTGTTGATTAATTGACCTGAGTACTGTAATTTATTAAGTAAATATAGGAGGTGATAATTTGGATAAAATACGTATCAAGAAGATTTGTGACGATGCTAACAATAGATTCATTAATGAATCACTTTCGGGGTATCCAAAATATAAGTATTTGCCAAATTGGTTAGCAAACAAAAGTCTTTATTTGAGTAGGGAAAGAAATAGTCCTTATAAAAATTATAGAGTATACAAGCGAGGAACAATCGTATATGTAGATTTTGGTGTAAATGTTGGTTATGAATTGTCAGGTAACCATTTTGCGATTGTTCTAAATAATCATGACAATTGTAAAAACGGTGTTGTTTGTGTAGTACCGATATCATCTAAAGAAAAAAAAAATTACGTAGCTGTAGGAAAAATTCTCGAAATGGCCAGTATAAAACAATTTGTGAGTCATGCGGATAAATTAAAGGAGAAACTCAGAATAATTGCCTTATATTCGCTAAATAAGGGAACTATTAAGAAAGATGAATTGATCGATTTTCTTAAGGAAATTGTAGAAAAAGGTGAAGTGCTCTCTGAAGAAGAAGTGGAAAGAAAAGCTGTCAATTATAACATTAATTGTGAGACTAAAGATCAAGTGATATCAGAGCTTAACACATTACTAGATGAAATGATGAAATACCAGAAAGTATTTGATTGTTATAGGAAATATACGCAAGAATCGTACGTGATGCCTTTGAATATACAAACTATAAGTAAAAATAGGATACGAAGAATTAATCAGTTTGACCCATCAGGGAATATGAGTGCTCCTGCAACAGTTTTGGATGAGATTGATGAAGCGATAAAGAAAAAATTCACTAAATGTTGAAATATTTCAATTGACTTTTTATTCTGTATTAGCTAGTATAAAGATATAGAAGGACATAAGCGCCTATTTTAATGTACACATTGGGACGCAAGCGCCCACAGAGAACCATAGTTGGAGGCATCTATACGGTGTCTCTTTTTTTATGCGCAATTAGATTATTTTAATCTAATCAAAGCTCCACTAGATGTTTCGTTAAATGGCAAGTTTACTTCGTGAAACAGAATACAAAATTTAACTAACATTTGTAAAGAGAATAAATAATATTTCATTGCGAAAAAGTGCCAAATTATGTGCCAAATAAATTTCATACCAGTACTAACTAGTATGCATGGTTATAGAGTAAGTGTTAGCAAAAAGCACTTTTTCTAACGTGATTTAACATTATTAGGTATGTATTTGCCTGCAGCTGGCATAAGAAATGAAAAACCATGAATCTTCTTTTAGAGGATTCATGGTTTTTCTTTTGCAGGCGATAAGTAATCTAAATTTTTCCTGATTTACCCGATAACTGTTCTTATTCGCCCATTAGCATTACATGGCATGTCCTATTTCGCACACGATTTTGATCGAAATCAACAAAATAGATATAGCCTACAGAGCCGATCTCTAGCTTGCCATTACTTAAAATAAAGCTTTCGCTTGCACCGAAAAAACTCGAGCGAATATGTGCATCGCCGTTTAAAATCGTTGCTGGATCTGTTGGGTAGTTTGGATCGTCCAGACTCATCAAAAATTCTAAATGCTTTGGTCCAGGATAACGATAATCGGTATTTTCTGATAGTTCACGAGGAATAATTTTATCGAGAATTCGGTTTAAATCAACTTGAAGAAATTCATCTCCGTTAAAGTCTGTATCATGCATGTATTCTTCAAAGATAACAGAACAAGTCGTATGGGGAGACTGTACGAGACAGATTCCATTTGAAATTCCGCTTTTTTCAACCATTGCTTTCACTTCTTCTGTGATGTTGTGGTAAGACACTCGATTCCCGTTAGAAGTTAACGTCAGTTGCTCTTTTAAAAATTTCACAGTGTTAATCCTCCTTTTTGTGCTTCACCGCTTGTTTGATCATTTCTGTAAGGGTTTGAACTGGATCATCTGCTTGCACAATACCGCTTGTCCCTCCGGTACCATCAGCACCTGACGACAAAGCTTTTTCAACATCGGCAGCACTAGATATACCAGCAGCCTGCAAAATCAGGATTTCTGGATCAATTTCCCGAACAACACGATTTGTTTCCGTCATGTATTGAAGATCACTGGTTTGTCCTGTCCCAATTAGTTCGGTTGGCTCGCAAACCATCACATCGGGTTTTAGGGAAGCCGCGGCTCTCGCTTCAGTCAATGAATTCGCACAGACAATTGTTAAGAGACCCAATTCATTTGAGCGCTGAATCGCTTTAGTCAGTTCTTGCAATGTCATGGGGTGTTCAGCATGGTTTAAAAAGGTAGCTTCAGCTCCGGCTTCTGCCACTGCTTCGGGTAAAACATAGCCCATTCCACGACCAATTTTGATTCCGTCTAAATGTTGGACAGTGACGAATAAATGTGTTGTTGCCTGTTTAATTAAAGAAACGTCTGCATGCTGAACAGTAAATAGAATGTCGATGTCATACAAAGATGACAACTCATCAGCAGCTTTTGCCAATGCCAATGCTTGTTTTCCATAAAGATAGGCTTTAGGATTGATGACAAAGAATGGCGTTCTTAAAGTTCTTTTTTTCATTAGCTTTCTCCTTCACGGTAAGGTTTGGTATGAAAGACTGTAAAATAGTGCTCGAGTGTCTTGGACATTCCATTGCTTGCTGAATGAAGTAAATCGAAATAGTCATTTGGTTGATTTTTGTGAATTTCATTCATAGCAGCAGTGACAAAGTCAGTAAAAATATTTATTTTCCGGATACCTTCTAAGGCACATTTTTCAAGGTTTTCATCGCCAGAAGAGGATCCGCCATGCAGAACAAGAGGAACATTGACGGCATGGTGTATTTCCTTTAAAACGTCAAAATTTATTTTGGGTATCCCTTGATAATGTCCGTGAGAGGTGCCAATAGAAACTGCCAACGAATCAACCCCGGTTAATTTGGCAAATGCAACAGCCTCAGAAGGTTCTGTGTAAATAGATTGACTATTTACGGCTGATTCCAGACTGTTTTCCGACCCAACGTGCCCGATTTCGGCTTCAACAACGACACCATTTTTATGAGCGTAATCGGCGATCTCCTTTGACCGACGGACATTTTCTTCGAATGACTCCTCAGAAGCGTCGATCATTACGGAAGTAAAACCTAAATGAATGGCTCTTTTGATGACCTCTTCATCGGTACCGTGATCTAAGTGCAAAGCGATAGGTGTAGTGCTTTTTTTTGCTAAAAATTTTCCAATCATGGCAGCCTCTTCTAAAGTCAACATGTTCATATGGGACTGAGCGAAGGCCAATATCAAAGGCTTGTTTAAACGTTCAGCAGTCTCCGCGTATGTTCTTGCACTAGTTAAGTCGAAAAAATTTGCTGCGGGTAATGCATAATTGTGTTTTTCTGCATGTGCGAATAGTTCTTTTGTTGTGACCAACATAGGGCATTCTCCTTATTCTTTGATTTTCTTTTCGATTTCCGCGTACATTTCTTCTGTACCAATCCCTGTTAAGAGTGGCAGCCCCATAATTACGCGATCTTTGATTGAGTCTGGAACAACCGTTGTACTCACCACGATGTCATAGTTATCAATTTTATTCATCTCATCTGCCACTTTGGATTGATACAGTTTCACTTGATCAGTCATCCCTTTTTCTTTCAGCCATTCTTTTACCTTATTTGTTACAATTGTTGAAGTTGCAACACCTGTACCGCACATAATCAATAGTTTTTTCATTATCATTTCCTCCTATAATTTCGATGTTTGTTTCTTGGGACGAATTTTATTTACATAAATCAATCCAAACAAAACAGAGACGCCAATTATGGCTAAACCGCCCCAGCTTAATATTTTGGTTAAGCCGACATAAAGGAATGTGGTCCATAAACCACCTTCAGCCATAGCAGTGATCATAGAGTTTCCTTGTAGATCAAAGTTTGCGGATCGAGCAGCAGTAGTGACAAGCGGTGCTGCCCACGAAGTAATATAGAGAATGCTTACCATATAAATCGTTCCAGCAATTACTGTTCGAATGATGTTTCCTCCAAAAACAGCAGCCATCAAGCAAATCAGAAAGGGAATGGTTGCTAAATCACCAAAAGGCAAGGTCGTATTGCCAGGTAGAACTACGGCTAACAAAATAGTGATCGGAACTAGCAGCAATGAGGAAGAAAGGACAGCTGGATGACCAACCGATAATGCTGCATCCATACCGATGTAAAGCTCTCTTCCAGGAAACCGTTTTTTGACGAATTCATTTGCAGATTCAGAAATAGGCGTTAGACCTTCCATCAGTAAAGCAACCATTTTAGGCATCAAAACCATCACAGCGCCTGTTTGGACGGCTAATTGGCCGACACCTGCTGTGTCATATCCGGCAAGTATTCCCATGATGAGACCAATCAAAAAGCCCATAACAGTAGAGTCACCAAAGACACCAAATTTTTTCTGAATGGTTTCTGGATCTGCTTTCCAATCTTTTAGTCCCGGAATACGATCAAAGAGCCAATTCATCGGAAGTGCAAAGATGAATCCTGGTGCGGCGGTACCATGAGGAAAAGTGATATTAGGAAATCCGTAGAACTTATTAATGATCGGACCTAAAATATCTCCCATTAAAAGAATCATCATCAAATAGATGACGGTGGCCGCGATCCCCATTGCAAAGTCTCCAGTGAGGGCATAAATCAGAGAAGAGATGAAGGCTGCGTGCCAAATATTCCAAATATCTACATTCAATACTTTAGTCAGCCCTAAAATGATGAGTAAAACATTTAGGACCACACCAATCGGAATCGCAAGGCTTCCTAAAATCGTCCCGTAAGAAATTGCCGCTGCGGCAGGCCATCCGACATCAATCGTTGTCAAATTTAATCCTAGACGTTCAACCATATGCTGGGCGGCAGGACCCAAGCTGCTGCTTAGAAGGTCAATCACCAAATTCAATCCAACAAACCCGACACCAACAGTTAAGGCTGAAGTAAAGGCTTTGCCAGGCTTGGTTCCCAAAATTATTCCAAAAATAAAAATTAAAATAGGCAAAACAACGATTGAACCTAGATCAACGAACCACTGTAATGCATTTAACATAATTGTTCCTCCTTTTTATTGCAGTCCATTTTTTTCAATAATCGAAAGATACGCTTCTTTAGTCGTTACTGAGGATAGGGCTTCCAAAACCCCTGGTGTTTGAAACATAGAGATAAGATTTTGTAGCATACCCAATTGCTCATGTGGTTCCTTCAATGCAAGCATGAACAACAGAGATACATCGATTTTCTTTTCTTGCGAACCCATTTCAATAAATGAAAGGGGAGAGGCAAGTGACATAAAAGCGACTTGGGATCGTAAAACAAATTTGCTGTCCGTATGTGGGATCGCTACCCCAATGCCGTTAATTTTTAAACCTGTAGGAAAGGTTTCTTCTCGCTGTACGATATTTTGATAGAACTGATCATTTACACAATGAGTTTTGATGAGTTCGTCTGCTAATAGTCGAAAAGCTTCCTCTTTTGTTTTAGAATCTTTTTCAAGTAACACGATTTGGTGATCAAAAAACATGATCAATTTCCTCCTCTTAACAATCTTTGATACAGTTCTTCTTGCGTTTGACTATTAACGATCCATTGAATTTCTTCGGCTGAGTTAAACAATCCGTAAATCGAAGCGATCAACTCTTTTGCCTCGATCATGTTTTCTTCAGCAATCGCAAGCAAAACAATTAGTTGGATTTTTGTGTCTCCCCAAGTAATTGGCGCATCGAGGGTGAGAAAAGCAAGTTTTGTTTCTTTCACTGTATGTGGATCAGCATGTGGAATGGCTACTCCCGTCTTTAAGCCAGTGCTTCCTAGTTCCTCTCGTTCAAATAGAGAATGCTTAAATTTTGTTGTAACAAGCTTTTTTTTCAGATAATCATCTGCTAAAAAATCCAGTACATCTTTTTTTGTTCGAAACTTTTTTTTGACAAAAAGGAAAGTAGGATCTAAATATTTTTGTAATAAAGTCGTTTTCTGGTATTTTTTTGAGTAAAAATTTTTCTCATTCTCATTAAGATTAGATATCTTTGCTGAGATTCTTCCTATTTCTTCGGTAGTAGGAAGCGGCGAAATATAAATAACTGGCGGTGCTGTAATGTCCAATGGAATAGTTGATATGATCAGATCAACAGTTTCAAGAGATGTACTGACCAGTTTACTCAAAGGAATGATCTCCAATACGGTATCAGCAGCGATCGTTTGTTTGATACGGTTAAAAATCAACTCCGATGTAGCAAAACCAGATTGGCAAACAATTAGTATATGGTTAGTAATTTTTATCTTTTCAAAGGCTAGCTGAAAATGGATCGTCAGAAAAGAAACTTCGTCTTCTGTTAATAAGATTTGAAATCGCTCCTCTAAATCTCCAATTGCATATTTGGTCAATGTATACATTGTTGAGTATTGTTTTTTGATACTTTTTATCAGTGGGTTTTTCAATAAAATTCCTGTCTTTGATCGATGGATCATGGGAACGATATGAGCCAATAATGTTTGCAGCAATAATTTATCTTGTGTCAGATCTGCGTTTAACATATGTGACATTTTTTGAATAATTTGTTTCGTACAATTTGTGATAGTAGATTCGTGAGGCTCATCCATTTGACCAAAAGGCTCGATGCCGTGTGCTAATAACAAGGAACATACATATTGAATATCTGTATCACTAAATTGAACAGGTAGTTGCTGTTGGATCATTTCAGAAAAATCAACCGCGATCATATAGAATTTCATTCGTCTAAGTTCGTCAAATACTAGCTGCTCTTGTTTTTCAATGTGTTTATCTATAAGAAGTCTTGAAAGAAAAATTCGCAATGAAAGCTTCAAAGATTCAATAGAATAATTATTGACTGGATGGCCGATTGTTTGAGTCATGTCTGAGACAAATTTCTTCGTTAAATCGAGAACCTTAGAGTCAAAGAGATTGTTGACCAAAAGATTTTCACTGGCTTTGGCGTCGGTATACTTCTCTAAAAAAGATTTGAATACGTTTTGAGCAGCAGATTCAACTGAGGTTAGCTTGAGTCCGCTAGTAGTCATTTTTGTTGATACTTGATGGAATCGACAGAAAGCAACGATTTCATCAACATCTTTCTTTATTGACTGGTTGCTAATATAAAAATATTCAGAGAATTCCTGATAATGCATTGGTTTTACTGAAAACAGATAGTTAGCGAAAATAAAGATTTTACGATAATTAGGTGAAAATAGTTCGAGTTTAGTCTCTTTTTTTGCTAACAATCGATAACCATTCTGTTTTGCTGATTCAGAACCAGATAAAAAGATTCCTTTTCTTGGTACTTTTTTGAGAGCTAGTCCCGAATCTTTTAGTTTCTTTTCTAAAGTCGTTAAATTGTTATAAACCGTTTTTTGGGATACATTTAACTGCTTTTGAAAAAAAGAGGCAGGGCGAAACTCCGTTTGTTCTAATAGTAGTTGCAACAGCAGTTGTTCTCGATTATTTAAAATCATTGGTTCACCTCCGGAAGCGCTTCCTTAATTGTATTCTAGTGAAATTATGTGGTGGCGTAAATAACATTTCATTACCACATTAATGTGGTAAATTAGGCTTGTCATGTATCAATTTATATTTTGGAAAAAGTAGTTAAGAGTAGTCATTTGTTGCTATCTATTTGAAACGAAAACTAGGTGGCGATCTATCATGGAGTTAAAGTTGATTTATTCTGTTACATTGAGGAAAGATTTATCAAAAATAAAGAAGAATACTAAGAATAAGATATTTTATTAAGTAAGGAGAATAGACGAATTCAGCGAGTTTTCATTGAAAAGTATGTCGCTGAACTTCCTATCTAGTACATATACGATCGTTTTACTCTGATTGATCAGATATGAATCAGAATATAGCCCTTCTTTCATTGTAATTCTAAACAATTTCGGATTGTTTTTAACCCTCTTTTCCCGAAAATCATTAAAGTTTCTAAATTTTTTGTGAATGCTCGTGGACAATCCTTTCTTTTCTCCTCAAATATCACTATAATGGATAAAGATTCTACAGAAGAGAGTGTGGACATGGAAAATTCACGAATAAAAACGAACGATAATCGAATTGACTACGGTGTGATTCTACCCGTATTTTTATTATGTCTGATTGGTGTGGCGTCCTTGTATGTGGCGTTGACCCACGATCCAAATAACCCGAATATGTTGCGAACTTTAGGGTTTCAAGCTTTATGGTATGTGCTAGGTATTATTGCGGTGATTATTATCATGCAGATCAAATCAAAATGGCTTTGGAAATTGACGCCCTATATTTATGGAGCTGGGCTAGCCGTCATGTTGGCGCTTTTGAAATTTTACGACCGGACAATGGCTGCCTCGACAGGGTCAAAAAACTGGTTCCGTTTTGGGGCCTTTACTCTCCAGCCGTCAGAGTTGATGAAGATCGCCTATATTATGATGTTGGCCTTAGTCGTCACACAGCACAATGTCAAGCATCGGGAACGAGATCTGAAAACAGATGGGTTGCTGATTGCGAAAATGTTGGCCGTCACGATTCCAGTACTGATCCTGATCACCTTGCAAAACGACTTTGGTACGATGTTGGTATTTCTGGCGATTTTCGGTGGGGTCTTCTTGATGTCGGGGATCTCTTGGCGAATCGTTGTGCCAGTGATTGCGGCATTCGTGATTCTCGGCGGCGGAACGATTTTCTTAGTGACTACCGATGTTGGTCGTGAGTTGCTGTACAATACAGGGATCTTTAAAGAGTACCAGTTCGCCCGTATCGATTCGTGGCTAGATCCTTTTCATGATACCCAAGGGCAATCCTTCCAATTGGCGTACGCTCTGATGGCGATCGCCTCTGGCGGGATGTTCGGGAAAGGATTTAATGTCAGCGATGTGTATGTACCAGTCCGAGAATCCGATATGATTTTTTCGGTGATCGGTGAGAATTTTGGGTTTATTGGCAGCGCGTTTGTCATTTTATTGTATTTTATTTTGATCTATCGGATGATCCGCGTATGTTTCGATACCAACAATGAATTTTATGCTTACTTGGCAACTGGGATCATTATGATGATTCTCTTCCATGTGTTTGAAAACATTGGCGCAAACATCGGTCTCTTACCGTTGACGGGGATTCCACTGCCGTTTATTAGCCAAGGAGGATCTGCCCTATTAAGCAATATGATTGGGATCGGTTTGATTTTATCGATGCGCTATCAAGCTGAGACCGCACCAAAAACACTTTAAGGAGTTCACATGATTACATTTTATTGGTACCCAAAATGCAGTACATGCCGAAATGCGAAGCGTTGGTTAGAAGAGCACGAGATTCCCTTTGAAGCGATCGATATGGTGACCACACCGCCTCAACCGGAACAATTGCTGGCTTGGATCCAATCAAGCGAAGCACCGTTAACCCGTTTCTTTAACACAAGCGGCATGAAATACCGTGAATTGCAATTAAAAGAAAAAGTGCCGACCATGACTGCCCAAGACGCAGCCGACGTGCTGGCAACCGATGGTATGTTGATCAAGCGCCCACTGCTAGTTAGCGGCGACCGCTTTTTGATTAATGGATTTAAAGAAAATGAATATGAAGGAGTCTTACTAGAATCATGGAAAAGAAATGCTTAAGAAAAAAAGATAATTTGTGGGTTTTGTTTAACGGGAAAGAATATTGTGTCGGTTTAACAAAAGAAGCGCAAGAAGAACTTGGTGCGGTCACGTTTGCTTCGATTCAAAAAGCAGGAACTGCTTTAAAACAAGGAGAGACCCTTGTTGAGCTAGAAGCGGAAAAAGCAGTCAGTGAATTTCCAAGTCCATTGACGGGCGTGATTTCTTCCGTAAATGAAAAAATCGATCAATCCATTGATACCTTAAATGATGAAGACGAAATGAATGCTTGGCTGGTCAGCTTCAAAGAGGTTGACCCAAGTCAATTTGAAGCTTTGTAAGTCAAATCTGTAAAAACGACTATTTTTTCAAAAAGAATTGACAGTCGGATAAGACGTTGCTATAATTTGCTCAATAAATGAATGCTTTGAAAAGAAGAGTACATGTTCTTAACGTACACAGAGAGCCCTGTTTGGTGCAAATGGGCAACGGAGAGAGGATGGAAGATGGTCTTTGAGCATGAGAGGTGAGTGGAAACAAGCCTATCACGGGAGGCACCCGTTACAGTGCAGCAGTATGCGAAGCAATTCAAGTACTGAGCGAGGCTGTTGATGTGAATCGACAGTAAATCAAGGTGGTAACGCGGAAGTTGTGCTTTCGTCCTTTGTAACAGTATAATGTACAGAGGATGAAAGCTTTTTTTGTGTTTAACCAACCAAAGAGGAAAGATGGGAATAACATGGCATTAATCGAATTGTCGCATGTAAAAAAGTCATTCGGCAAAAAGCAAACGGCTGTCCATGCCGTCAATGATGTTTCACTGCAAGTGGAAAAAGGCGATATCTATGGAATCGTTGGCTACTCTGGTGCTGGGAAAAGTACATTAGTTCGTTTGTTGAACGGCTTAGAATTGCCGACAGCAGGAGATGTAGTCATTAACGGTCAAAATATTTTGGCATTGAAAAACAAAGAATTGAGAAACTTCCGCAAAAAAATCGGCATGATTTTTCAGCACTTTAATCTATTATGGTCTCGAACGGTGGCGGAGAACATCGAATTGCCATTGGAGTTGGCTGGCGTTGAAAAAGCAAAACGCCGGCAACGAGCGCAAGAGCTGATCAAGTTAGTTGGGTTGGAAGGACGGGAAACTGCCTATCCGGCACAATTGTCTGGCGGACAAAAGCAAAGAGTCGGGATTGCTCGTGCATTAGCGAATGAACCAGAAATTTTGCTGTGTGATGAAGCAACGAGTGCGTTAGATCCACAAACAACAGAAGAAGTGTTGGATCTCTTGCTTTCCATCAATAAAAAATTGCATTTGACGATCGTGCTGATTACCCATGAAATGAACGTCATTCGCAAAATCTGCAACAAAGTCGCGGTGATGGAGCATGGGCAGATCGTTGAAGAAGGATCAGTACAATCGGTTTTCCGTAACCCACAGCAAGAAGTGACCAAACGTTTTGTTCAGCAAGATTTGGAACCAGAAGAAGATGTCGAAGAACTACGGCAAGCCTTCTTACGAGAAAATCCGCAAGGGCATTTAGTGACCTTGACATTCACGCAAGATAACGCCAATGAACCAGTCATTTCACAAGCAATTCGCCGCTTCCAGATCGATGTCAATGTCGTTTATGGAAAGATCCAACAAACCAATGAAGGATCCTTTGGCGGCTTGACGGTCTTATTGACAGGTGAAGCAAATGAGATCGAAAAAGCGATCACCTTTTTCAAAGAGCAGCAAGTAGGCGTGGAGGTGATTGAACGTGGATAAGTCATTTGTAGAAACCTATTTTAATTTTGAAAAAGTCGATTGGGCCAACATGCAGCAAGCAACCCTAGACACCTTGTTTATGACTTTCTTCTCCATGGTTTTAGTGGTTGTGATCGGTTTGCTTCTAGGATTGGCGCTTTATTCACTAGGGCGTAAACAAACGGCGGGAGCCAACATTTTCTACAATGTGGTTTCCATCATCAGTAACGCCTTTCGCTCAACACCATTCATGATTTTAATGGTTTTGATCATTCCCTTTACAACGTTATTAGTCGGTTCGTTCCTAGGGGCAAAAGCAGCGATCCCAGCATTAGTATTATCGGCAGCACCGTTTTATGCTCGGATGGTGGAAATTGCTTTTCGTGAAGTCAATCCCGGTGTGATTGAAGCAGCAGAAGCGATGGGCGCTAGTTACTGGGAGATCATTTATAAGATCGTGATCCCAGAAAGTGTTCCGGCATTGATTTCAGGACTGACAGTCACAACGATCTCAATGATTGGTTATACCGCCATGGCAGGCGCGATCGGTGCCGGTGGGCTAGGCGCTTTGGCTTGGCAAGAAGGATTTCAACGTGGAAATTACACTGTTACCCTTGTCGCAACAGTGATTATTTTAATTATCGTTTTCATTATCCAAGGGGTCGGCGATTTCCTTGCGAAGGCCACCGACAAACGGTAAATGAAACGAAGAACAAAAAGTGGAAAATATGGGAGGAAATGGATATGAAAAAGATTTTTGGTATTGCAACAACGTTATTATTAACTGCCGCTTTAGCTGCTTGCGGAACGGGCTCAAATTCAGGAAGCTCTGACTCATCTGCGGCTGAGGGAGAATCAACAAAATTAGTGATCGGTGCATCAGTTACCCCTCATGCGGAAATTTTAGAACAAGCCAAACCTTTACTAGCAGAAGAAGGCATTGACCTTGAAATCAAAACCTTCGATGATTATGTGTTGCCAAACAAAGCATTGGAAAATGGTGATATCGATGCCAATTACTTCCAACACATTCCTTATCTAAACAAACAAATCGCAGACAATGGCTATGACTTTGTCAATGCCGGTGCGATCCATATCGAGCCAATGGGTCTTTACTCAAAACGAATCTCTGATATTTCGGAACTAGAAGATGGTGCAACGGTTCTTACCTCCACTTCTGAGTCTGACTGGGGTCGTATCCTAACGATTTTACAAGATGCTGACTTGATCACCTTAAAAGACGGCGTTGATACAGAAACGGCAACCTTTGATGATATTGCTGAAAATCCGAAAAACTTAGAATTTAAACATGACGTCGATCCATCTCTTTTGGCGACTGCTTATCAAAACGACGAAGCAGACCTAATTGCCATCAATGCGAACTTCGCCTTCGGAATCGATTTGAATCCAGCGGATGATTCTGTTTTGTTAGAAGCGGATAATTCTCCTTATGTCAACGTGATCGCTGTCCGCAGTGGTGATGAAGATAGCGACAAAATCAAGAAATTGATCGAAGTGTTGCATTCAGACGAAATCAAAGACTTTGTTGAAAAACAATGGCAAGGTTCAGTGAAAATCGTTGATGCTGACGCACAATAATTTACTGACAGTAAAATGATTTTAAAAAGAGCGTACCGCTATTCAAGCGGGCGCTCTTTTTGTTGGGGAAAGGCAATGATCGGTTGGAAAAAAGAGAGCTCTTGCCAAATGCATTCATAAAGCAAGGGAAGCTCAGGGTGCTTCTTTAAAAGTTTTTCGTAATGGGGAAGCTGTGTCAATAAAGCCTGGACCAAACGTCGGGAACGTTCAGATAAGCGAGGGTTTAGTGGCGGATAGACAAATAAATTGCCTTCCAACAATGCCCCCAGCAGATGGGTTTGAAAAATTTTCGGCAAAAGAACCTCTAACGGCTGTTGGAGCGGATGCTCCAACAAAATCGGCGTGATGATTCGTCGCAAAAGGAAGGCTTCTTCTGTTGGCACATAGAAAGGTTCCAGTGTTAGCAGCTGTTTCCATAAAAATAAGTAGCTGCGTTCACCAACTAAATAAAAACGTGGCACAAAACATGTTGGATAAATTTGCTGAGTAAACGGGGCGGGGGTGCTAGGATAAAAAGCCTTTGCTCGTAACTGATGGATCTTCTTCAGTTCTTGAAACGCTTGTTTTGGGGAAAGCGTTGGGTTTGCTAAGAGGGTAAGGCGAAAAAGCAAATAGCGCAGTTGTCGTTCATTGCCAGTAATCAAAGGATAGCTGCGGCGATCGATAGCTAGTTGATAAGGTGCTAAAAAGCTGGAAAAGGCTGAAAAGCGCCGATGCAAACTGGATGGGCTAAGATAATAGCGTTTGTAGAGATCTGCAAAGGAAATAGTCGGCATTTTTAACAAGAGCAAGAGCAGCTGATAATTCACGCTTTTGTTGAACAGTGCAGCAATCATTTCTGTATGGGACAGGGAGTGGCCGGTTGATGGCTGCTGCAAACGATGGTTTGCGCGAATATGTCCTTGTTCTACATCATAGTGGAAGGAAAGATCCTCGTTTAAATAGCTTGATAACAGTCGACGGATCGTTTTGACAGAGAGATTTTGGGCGGCAGCAGCTTTACTCAAGGGGAGGGGATTTTCGGTTAAGAGTGTTGTGGACAGTCGCAGCATTTGCATAATATCTTTTTCAAGAATATTTTTCAACATCATGCACCTCTTTCAGCTGAATTTTACAACTGTCCTTATTATAAGGGAAATTCACTCGTTATTTTAATGCACAAAAAATAGTCAATAAAACGTAATAAAAAACGAGGTTTTTGTCGAGCATTTATTTGAAATTGCTGCTAGATAAAATTAAATGAGAGGAGGGATGCAAAAAAAACCACCTTCTAAAACAAAAAGGGTGGTTTTTTATATAGGTATCGTTATAAAAAATCAATATGAATGGACGTTAACGGGTCTCACTAGGCAATAAAATCGTTTGCCGTTGCCCATCGTCATATACATAGACTTTTTGGGGATACAGGTCGGAATACCGGTACGGTAGATCAACACCAAGTTCGATTTGACTTTGGGCTTGAGAAAAAAGCAGGGTGACACGACCATGATTGTTTTGGACTTCAAAGGTGAGCAGATTTGTCAACGAAATAAACCCTTTTAAATCAAGATCAATGATTAACCATATACTATCGATCAGTTCGCTAGGTAGTGTTTGAACAATACCGCCAGAAGCGTAACGACTGCGGTGATCATCAAATGTTTCAAACATAATAAACCCCTCCTTCAAGTAGGCTTGCCATTAACATCAAATTTGTCTATTTATCATAATGAAGAACCGTCAAAAATGCAACTACTTCTGCTTTTCTTTTTGGTCAGCGACGCATTTTAAATATTCTCTTAAAAATTTGTTGGGATGGTTGGACAAAGTTTTCCAATGACGCCTTTCAGCGGAAAATAGCCAGTTGCAGCGCACTAGCCCTTCGTAAGAATGAAAAAGACTCTTAAAGGGGAAGCCCTTCAAGAGTCTTACATTTCTTAGAACTGTCTGTTGATTGAAGACGCGATTATAAGAATGTCGGTCTATGATTATTCTTCGTCTTCACCGATAACTGCTGGCTCAGCAGCTTCGCCGGCTTCTTCATCTTCAGAGATTTCTTGTGGTTCAGTAACCGCAACGATTTGTTCTTCTGGATCGGTCACGATCGTGTACTCGTCGTTCTTAGGCAGATCAGCCACTGTTAATGAATCACCGATCTCTAATGACGTTACATCGATCTCAACACGTTCCGGCAATTTGTCTGGTGTTGCTGATACAACGACTGTATACAAGTTTTGTGCTAGAACACCACCAGCTTTGACACCAGCAGATTCGCCAATCAAGGTTACTTCTGCTTCTACTTCGGTTTCTTCATTCATATCGACAGATAGGAATTCAACGTGGGTTAAATTGCGTGTGAAGGTATCTGATTGATACTCTTTGATCAGTGTATTGACTTTTTTACCTTCTAAACTGATCGTAATAACGGTATTCAATCCATTTTCACGCAAGATCTTTTCTAATTCTGCTGCATTGACAGCAATCGGTGTGCTTTCTACTTTGTACCCATTGACAATTGCAGGTACTTTTCCTTCGTGACGCAACTTGTTCCGTAAAGAACGTGGGCGAACTTCTCTTTTCGTAACTTCTAATGATACTGACATAACTCAATTCCTCCTAAAATTTTCTCGTTAATAACGAGATTTTTTAAGCAAATTTTGTTAACTCTGCACATTAAGTGGTACGTGAGTGAAAACACGCAAAAGGGCAGTTGTGTACACAACTGCCCCAGAAAGTTTTGGTTCAACTTTTCTCCACCAGGTCATAACGCTGTGTATGAGAAACTATATTTACTTTACTCTTTAACCTTACGCAAAAAGACAAAGAAAGTCAAATCATATGAAATCCCAGCAGTTTCCTTTCGCTAGATCCTGAGCTATAATAGCCACTATGGAGAAGAACTTATGCGTTTAGATAAAGTGATCGAGCAACAATTGAATACTTCTCGGAAAGAGATGAAGCGGTTGTTCCAGCAAGGAAAGGTCCTTGTGGATCAAAGGATTGAGCGAAGACCCGAGCGCAATGTCGACAGTGCCTTGCATCAAGTCATGGTTGCGGGGCGGCAGCTGGAAACACAGGAACGCTATTATATCGTCAATAAGCCCAATGGTGTCGTTACAGCCAATCTGGATCAACAGCACCAGACAGTGATCGATTTGATTGCACCAAAGGATCAACATCCGGATCTTTATGCCGTGGGGCGGCTGGATCGGGACACGGAAGGATTGGTATTGGTAACAACGAATGGTCAGTTAGGCTATGACTTGCTGCATCCATCCAAAAAAGTGACCAAGCGGTATGAAGTGGTGGTCAATGACTTGGTGACCCCTGAGGATGTGGCGGCATTTGCCGCAGGGATCACCTTTCATGGCGGTGTCACCTGCAAACCAGCTGACTTAACGATCATCGATGCCCGAGCGGATCATTCCTTTGTTTCGTTAGAAATTGCTGAAGGCAAGTTCCATCAAGTGAAAAAGATGTTTTTAGCCCGAAGGAAAAAAGTCATTCAGCTGAAACGAACAGCGATGGGTTCGCTGGTTCTACCAGATGATTTAGCAGTGGGCAGTTATCGCTCGCTGACGCAAGAAGAATTAAAAGGACTGGCGGCGCATTTCCGCTGAGAAAGAGGGAGAAAATGAAGTACAAAACATTATTATTTGATGTCGATGACACGATCCTCGACTTTCAAGATACCGAAGATCAAGCCTTAAAAGCACTGTTTGAAGCTCATGGCTTGAAAATGACTTCAGAGCGCAAACAAAGCTATCAAACCATCAATCATGATTTGTGGCAGCAGTTTGAGCAAGGAAAAATTACGAGAGACCAAGTCATCAATGAGCGTTTCGGTTTGTTTTTTGAAACGCAAGGCATTCAGGTCGATAGCCCAGCAGTTGAATTGGCCTATCGGGAATTTCTAAATGAAGGACATAAACTGTTAGACAACAGTGATGAGGTCTTAGCGGAGTTAGCGCAACATTTTGACCTATACGTGGTGACGAACGGGGTTTCTGAAACCCAATATCGCCGCTTGGAAGATGCCAAATTAAAGCCCTATTTCCGTGATATCTTTGTTTCAGAAGATACGGGTTATCAAAAACCAATGAAAGAATATTTTGACTACGTGTTTGCTCGCATACCAAACGTAAAAAAACAAGAAACAGTTATCATTGGCGATTCACTGACTTCAGATATCTTAGGCGGACAATTGGCAGGGATCGACACGATTTGGTTCAATCCAAAGAAAAAAAACAGTGGTGAGATTCAGCCTACTTATGAGATCGAACGTTTGCAGCAATTACTTCCTTTATTACAGCACTGATTCTACAGAAACAGTAGTAATTTGCCGAATTTTCGCTATAATAGAACCAGTGTGAATTTTTTAAGATGAAAGAGGTTAATTGAATGACGAATGGCAAGCCCATTATTATTGGTGTGACAGGTGGATCAGGTAGTGGAAAAACAAGCGTGAGTCGGGCGATCTTTAATCATTTCCCCAACCATTCTATTATGATGCTTGAACAAGACTCCTACTATAAAGACCAAAGTGATCTGAGCTTTGAAGAACGGTTGAACACCAACTATGACCATCCTTTTGCATTTGATACTGATTTGTTGATCGATCACTTGCAGCAGCTGCTTGCATATCAAACGATCGAAAAACCTGTCTATGATTATGTCGCTCATACTCGCAGCGAAGCAACGATCATTCAAGAACCCAAAGAAGTCATTATCTTGGAAGGGATCTTGATTTTAGAAGATGAGCGATTACGTAATTTAATGGATATTAAACTTTATGTTGATACAGACGATGATATTCGGATTATTCGCCGAATCAAACGTGATATGGAAGAACGTGGCCGGACGTTGGATTCTGTGATCGAACAATACTTGACGGTCGTAAAACCAATGTATCATCAATTCATCGAACCGACAAAACGGTATGCTGATGTCATCGTACCAGAAGGCGGCGAAAACCACGTAGCCATCGATTTGATTACGACCAAAGTAGCGACCTTCTTATCCTAAGTTTTTTTAACCGTCGATGGGAATGTTTCTATTGAAAAGTAACCATTGATTCATGAAAAACTGCTGATAAGCACTCTTTCTCGAGAAATGCGTATCAGCAGTTTTTGATTTTATAAAAAAACAGTAGTATTCCGACTAATTTTATGGTAAAGTAATCCTCATGCGACGAGTCGAGAAGGTCTAGCATTAGCTGACCAGATTGATAGCAGAGGCACACCGCGTAAGCAACCTACCGGATTTGTAGGGTGTCGGAATATTCCTTTTGTGGAGATAGGGTATTCTACTAGCAATAGTACTGTGAGTGAAGAAAGCTGTGAACATTTTTGTTCACAGCTTTTTTTGTTTATTTAAGTGAGGGAACAGCGATAAATGGTGGAAGATTCTCCCCAAGGATGGTAACCAGTGCCAATCGGTTCAAAAGCAAACTTCTCATAAAAAGTAGAAAGATCCGTACATAGATACAGAGAATCAAAACCAGCTCCAGCAGCACGTTGCTTGGCTGTTTCGATCAAAAGGCGGGCACCGCCTTGGCCACGCCACAAAGGGTCCACATACAAGGCGCAAAGCCAAGGGGTCAAATCCATCCGACTGATGAAGTCGTTGGGGATCAAGCCGCCGCAGCCGATGATTTGATAACGTCCGTCTGCTGCGATTTCTTCGTTGACCAGCAGCAGCCATTGCGGCAAAGGATTTGCTGAAAAACTATGGGTCAGGCTATCCTCATAAACCATGAGGGAGTTGGGGCTAGCCCACTGATTTTGGAAGTAACGAATGGCTTCTGCTAAGTATTCAGGTTGTTCTTTAAGGGTGATGACCTGCATTTGTTTTTCTCCTTTATCCTTCTTTAGGTAAGCGAATCTGAAAAATAACCCCTCGTGGCTGCAAATCTTTGACCTGGATTTGTCCTTTGTGCTCTTCGACGATTTGCTTGGCGATTGCTAAGCCTAAACCATAGCCGCCGGTCTCCTTGGAGCGGGAACGATCCTCGCGGTAGAAGCGGTCAAAGATGCGAGCTTTCTCTTCATCGGAAATAGTTGGGCCAGTATTTTTGACCTCGAGCAGCCATTGCTTGTTAGAAATCTCCGATAAGAGCGTAATTTTATCACCGCTGCTGGTATATTTTAAGGCATTATCTAGGAGAATCACGAGGACTTGATGAATTTTCTTTTGGTCAAAGCAAGCGGTCGTTTTGGCAAAATTTTCGACAATAAAATGTTTTTGATCCAATTCGGCAATTTCTTTGAAAGGTTTGACTAAGTCATCGATAAACGGAGCTAATTCGACGGTTTCTTTCGTTAACAGCAGTTGATTGGAATCACTGCGGGCGATCGTCAGCAGGTCCGCCGTTAAACCAGTCAGCCGCCGGGTTTCCGCTAACGCTTGGGCAATGCTTTCAGATTCTTCAATGATCGTATGATTGGGCTTGGTAAACAGGCGCTCCAGACTGTTTTGAATGATCGTCAATGGTGTGCGCAGCTCGTGAGAAGCATTTTCGACAAATTCTTGTTGTTTCTTCCACGAGGCTAAAATCGGGCGCATGTTCAAGCTGGAAAGCAAGTAGCTGATCCCGATCGAGAGAATCCAGAAAAAAATCATCGATAAAATCAAGATGGTTTGGAAATTGTTCATGGCATTTTTGATTTGATTGGTGTTCGCTAAGACTTGGATATAGCCGACCCCGGCGTCATTGGTTGGGGCTTTAGTGGTGATTGAGCGAAACAAAAGGGTTTCTTCTTCCTCTGACAAGGACTGATCCACCACTGAAAAAGACGTGATACTGTCTAAGTGGCTCGTATCTAAAGATAGACTTGCCAATTGTGAAAAACGTCCGCCTAAGGTCTGTTTGTTTAAAATCTCGCCGTCCTCAGACCAGAGGATCAACTGGGTATTGAAGCGATTGGTCCCAGGGATCTTTGGCATGGCACTATCCGGCGGCAATACCTCTAGATTGGATTGCGAAGCGCTGATCTCTGCTTGGATCAAGCGGGTATCTTTGACTGCTTGTTCCAAAGAAATGTCGGTTTGTCGATAAGCCGATTGGTTGAATAATTGGAGGACGATGGTTCCTAAAAGTAAGAAAACCAAGGCAAAGGCACTGACATTTAGGAGAAAAGAGTGCAGTCGTTGTCTCTTAGTGCGTTCTTTGTTCATAGACTAGGCTCCTTGCATGATATAGCCGACATTTCGCAACGTGCGGATCTCTTTGTCGATTCCTGTCTGGCGCAAGTGTTTTCGCAGATTGCTCATGTAGACTTCGACGACAGTTAGGGTCGTTTCTGAATCAAATCCCCAGATGCGATCAAAAATCTGTTCCTTGGTCAAAATAATGTTTCTATTTTGTAGAAAATAAAGCAGTAGCTCAAATTCTTTCCCTTGAATCGGTAAAAGCTCTCCTTGGTAGCTGACCTCGTTGGTGCCAAGGTTACAGAGCAATCCATTATATTCCAGTGTATTTTCATTGAACAAACCTAAGGAGCGTTTTAGTAACGCTTTGATCCGCATCAATAACTCTTCCCGATAAAAAGGCTTAGTCAAATAATCATCAGCCCCTTTTTGAAAGCCGGTTACTTTGTCTTCTAAGCCGTCTTTAGCGGTCAAAATCAGGACGGGTGTTTGGAGTCCTTTTTTTCGCAATGCTGAAAGCACCTCATAGCCGTTCATCTCAGGCATCATCAAGTCAAGAATAATCAAGTCATAGATCCCCGTTTCTGCCTCGTACAAGCCTTCGCTGCCATCATATGCTTGAGTGACTTCACCGATTTCGCTGATGATTTCTTTCATATTTTCAGATAATGTTTTGTCATCTTCGATTACTAATAATTTAATCATGTTCCCACCTCTTTAAGGATAAGAATAGCACGAATAGCATAAAAAATGCTTAAAAAAACTGTTTTGTCTTAAGCTGCATTTAAGATAGCTGCCGTAAATTCAGTGCATGGATTTCAAGGGAGGAACATTTTATGAAATTAAAAAAAGTCTTTCAAAGAAAAGAGACGAAATATCTATTAACTAAGGAGCAATTTCCAGCATTTCTTGGCGAGTTGCAGCAAAAAATGGCGATCGATGAATATGGGCAACACACGATTATGTCCTTGTATTACGATACCCAGGATTACCGCTTTATTCGTCATTCGATGGACAAACCGAAATACAAAGAAAAATTTCGGGTCCGTAGCTATGGGGTACCGACAGAACAACAGTTGATTTTTTTAGAGATCAAAAAGAAAGTCAGTGGCGTGGTCTACAAACGCCGCGTTCCGATGCCCTATGCTGACTATTGCCGTTGGATGCAAACGGGGGTCTTGCCGTCAATGGAGGAAGCCCCGCAAATCGCCGCGGAGATCCACTGGTTATTTAAGAAAAACCCGGACCTACTGCCGAAAGTCTTGATTGCCTATGATCGCCTGTCGCTGTTTGTTGATGATGATAGTGAATTTCGCGTGACGTTCGATCAAAACATTCGCTTTCGCACCTGTGATCTCATGTTAGGTTCTGGCAGTGACGGTGCGCTAGTCGCACCGGAAGTCGGAGTGTTGATGGAAGTCAAAGCCCTCGGCTCTTATCCAATATGGTTTGTGGAACTACTGAACAAATACAGTGTGCGCAAAGGCAGCTTTTCAAAGTATGCCCAAACCTATCAACGGCATTTATTCAAGAAGGAGGAACGGTTACATGTTATCTAGTCTATTTTCTGGCGATACGAGCACCCTTGAATGGAGTAGCTTATTGATCTGTATCGCCGCCTCATTGCTTTTAGGGTTATTAGTGGCAGCGATCCATATGATCCGCAATGTCTATACGAAAAACTTCGTCATTACCTTGGCAGTCTTACCGATTCTCGTTCAATCGGTGATCATGCTAGTCAACGGCAATCTTGGCACAGGGGTGGCGATCTTAGGCGCTTTCAGTTTGATTCGTTTCCGCTCGGTTCCCGGGGGTTCTAGAGAGATCACCAGCGTCTTTTGGTCGATGGGGATCGGTCTGGCAACTGGGATGGGGTATGTCGGCTATGTGGTCATTTTTTCCATTATCGTGGCGCTTTTCTTGACCCTTTTATATACGGTGCCCTTTGGCGATCGACAAGCTACGAGTGAACGGGAACTGAAGGTCACGATTCCGGAAGATTTGGATTATCCGCAATTATTCGATGATCTCTTTGAAAAATATACGCATTCTGCCAAACTGACATCGGTTCGAACGACGACGATGGGAAGCTTGTATGAATTGCGCTATCAGTTGCTGTTAAAAGACCAAGCGCAAGAAAAGCAAATCATTGATGAAGTTCGGGTTCGTAATGGCAATTTACCTGTTGTTTTAGGCAAGCTCACCGCTAACCGCGATGAGCTGTAGAAGGAGGAACCTTTTATGAAAAAACTCATTTATCCACTCTTGCTCTCATCACTGCTCTTAGGCGCTTGCGGGCAAACCGATAGTACTAGCACGAGCAGCAGTTCCAGTTCCGCAGCAGCTGTTTCTGGTTCGGCCGCAGTGACCAACGTTTCAACGACCCTTGATGATTCTGTGGACTATTACGGTAGTTACGAAGAAGAAGATGTTGATGCTTCCTACGATGAGGCAACTGCTACGCAACTTGAATTGAATGGCAGCGACACGACGGCTGTTGATGGCGTTTCAGTGGAAGACCAAACCGTGACGATCACCCAAGCCGGCACCTATGTCGTCAGCGGGTCGTTAAGTAATGGGCAACTGGTTGTCAACGTCAACAAAGAAGAAAAAGTCCATCTGATCTTTGCAGGTGTCACGATCACCAATGAAGACGGGGCGGCCGTCGTCATCGAACAAGCAGAAAAAGTCATCACGACCTTAGCCAGTGATACGACGAATACTCTGACGGATGGCAGCAGCTACACCTTGGCTGAAGGCGAGACAGAACCAGATGCTGCCTTTTATAGTAAAGAAGATTTGTCCATCAATGGCGATGGGACGCTGGTGATCACAGGAAATTACAGCAACGGACTGCGCAGCAAAGATGATTTGGTTTTAGCAGGTGGTACGATTGAAATCACAGCGAAAAACAACGCCATCAAAGGAAAAGATTCCGTATCGATCTTGGCGGGGAACTACACACTGAACACCACTGAAGGAGATGGTATCCAAGCGAATAATACGGAAGATGAGGAAAAAGGCTACGTTGCGATCGATGGTGGTACTTTTTCGATCCAAAGTGGTCGTGACGGGATTCAAGCAGAAACAAATTTAAGCGTACAATCAGCTGATATTACGATCAAAACGGCTGATGGGGCACAAAGTCAGTCGCTAGTGACGGATGAAAGTTACAAAGGATTGAAAGCTGGCGGTGTGATGACCATCACCAGTGGTACCTTTGCGATCGATAGTGCGGATGATAGCTTGCATGCCAATGATACGATCAACATTGCAGGTGGCACGATCACTGCCAGCAGTGGCGATGATGGGATCCACGCCGACAATGAATTGACGATCTCCGACGGAACGATTTCTATCGAAGAATCCTATGAGGGCTTAGAAGCAAGTGTAATCACGATTGCAGGTGGCACGACACACGTCGTGGCTAGCGATGACGGGATCAATGCCGGTGGTGGCAGTGATACGGATGAAACAACGGGACAATTTGGTCAAGACAGTTTTGGCGGCGGCCCTGGCGGTGGCGATACCGCGGATGACAGTAAACAGATCACGATCACTGGTGGAACGTTGGTCATTGATGCCGAAGGGGATGGCCTGGATAGTAATGGCAATGTCACCATGAGTGATGGCGTCGTCATCGTAAATGGTCCAACGACCGGAGGTAATGGTGCTTTGGACTATAACGGCACATTTGAACTCACCGGCGGCGTCTTGTTAGCGGCAGGCACGACCGATATGGCCATGAACGTTAGCGGTGGTAGTCAACAGTCGATCGGAATCAGTTTCGATCAAACCCAATCAGCAGAGACCCTAGTGACCTTAAAGGATAGTCAAGGACAGACGATCTTGTCTTATGCACCAAGCAAAAGCTACCAACACGTGGTTCTTTCTAGCCCAGATTTGACCGATAGCAGCTATACATTGGTCAGTGGGGGAACAAATGATGCACAAGCAGTCTCCGGTTATTATGCTGGCGGAACCCTTAGTGATGGGACAGAATTAGGAACATTGTCCGTCACGGATACGATCGCTAACTTGACCCAATCAGGTGCAACGGCGACAACCAATCAGATGGGCGGTGGTTTTGGTCGTTAGTTGAAGTTTCACCAATCATCACCAAATGTTTATCAAAAAAATCAACAGATCGCAGGAAGCAGCTGCGGTCTGTTTCTACGATTCAAAAAATCAGGAGATGGTTTAAGTTCAATTTAAGCTAGGATCCTTATAGTCGAAAGACAATAAATAGCTATTCAGGAGGAACAAAGATGAATTTTTTGAAACGAGGTCTTCAAAGTTTATGGGCGAAAAAAGGCCGGAGCCTGTTGCTGATCGCTGTATTTTCTGCAATCTTGATTTTTGTATTGGCGGGTTTGACGATTCGCAGTGCAGCGCTAGTAGCGACTGAAAATGCTCAGAAAAGTGTCGGCGCAACCGTGACGTTGCAAGCCAACCGTGAGCAGGCTTTTCAGCAAAGAAGTTCTTCATCTGACAGCGATGACCAGAGCACACGTCCAGATCCAGGGAGTTTTCAATCGACACCCGTAGCGATCACAGATGCCCAAGCAATCGCTGATTTAGACGGGGTTGCTTCATATAGTTTTGAAGTCAGTACCTCCGCTGATGCCGTCAGCGGGATCGAACCGATCTCTAGCAGTGACTCCTCGACAGAGTCAGAAGCAACCGATAGCAGCGAGTCGGGGCAAATGGGCGGTATGCCAGGAGGTATGCCTGGTGGGAGTATGAGTACAGGTGATTTCCAAATCACTGGCGTATCAACCAGTGCGGCGTATACGACTTTTTCGGAAGGAACAGCGACCATCACGGATGGGGAAGGCATTACTTCTGAGGATGAAGGTACGAACCAAGTCCTGATCGAATCCTCACTAGCTGAAGCGAATGATTTGGCGGTCGGAGATACGTTTTCGATCACTGATGCAGAGGACAATGAAGTAGAAGTGACTATCAAAGGGATCTATGAAACGAGTGAAGTTGGCAACAGCATGAGCCAAATGTTTAACTTTCTCAACCCAGCCAACACGATCTTTGCTTCTTATACCCTTGCCAATACGTTGAGCGGCAATGAGGACACCATTGATTCGGCAACTTATACCTTGAGTGATCCGTCTGAAATGACAGCATTCGTGGAAGAAGCAGAAGGGTTGATCGATACAGAAACCTACAGCATCCAAACCAACGATCAAATGTATCAATCGATGCTGACACCGTTGAATAATGTTGCTAGCTTTGCAAAAAATATTATTGTCTTAGTTGCTGCTGCCGGTATCATTATTTTGACGTTGATCGTGATGATGTCGATTCGGGAACGTCGCTATGAGATTGGCGTATTGCTCTCTTTAGGTGAGTCACGGGCCAAAGTGATTCTACAATTTTTCACAGAGATTTTTGTCTGTATGGTGTTTGCTTTAGGGATTGCGGCCGCTAGCGGCAATCTTGTCGGTAATGCTGTCGGAGAGCAATTATTGGCGCAACAAACGGAGACGACGACTGACCAAGCAGCCACTGAAAACGCTGGTCCTGGAGGCGGGGAGATGCCGCAAATGGGCGGCAATCGTGGTGGTTCTTTCCCATCCTTCACCCAATCAGCAGAAGTGGAGTCCTTAGAAATCACCGTTTCCCCTCAACAAATTGGTCTATTGGCATTACTCGGTCTAGGGATCAGTTTTGGCTCGATCTTACTCTCTTCCGCGGGCATTTTGCGGTTGAATCCGAAAAAAATCTTGGTTTCTTAGGAGGAACGACATGACATTACGAACAGAACAATTAGGCTATTGGTATCAAAGCGAAGCAGAAGCGCTGTTTCGTGGCGTTGATTTGACCTTTGAACCTGGCAAGATGTATGCGATCTTAGGTTCCAGCGGATCGGGGAAAACAACCTTCTTGTCGTTGATCACGGGCCTAGATACCCCGAAAGAAGGAAAGATCCTTTACAACGAAGAAACGTTAGCGAAAATCGGATTGCGGGAATATCGTCGCAAAGATGTTTCCATCGTGTTCCAAGCCTATAATCTACTGCCTTATATGTCGGCACTGGACAATGTGATCACAGCCATGGCGATCGCCAAGTCACAGCAAGCCGATAAAAAGGCCTATGCTTTAGCCAACTTAGCCAAAGTTGGCATCACAGAAGAGCTGGCACTGAAAAAAGTGACCCAATTATCGGGTGGGCAACAGCAGCGGGTCGCTATCGTTCGCGCGTTGTGCTGTGAGCATGAGCTGATCGTAGCCGATGAACCGACTGGAAACTTGGATGAAACGACCTCCAAAGAAATCGTTAAACTGTTTCAAGAAATTGCCCATGAGCAAAAAAAATGTATTATCTTAGTGACCCATGAACAAGAAGTAGCAAAGGCTTGCGATGTCGTTTATGAGCTGAAGGAACGAGCCTTTTCTAAAGTTGATAGGTGAGCTTAACTGCTCGTTAGTGAAAGAAAGATCGTCATTCTAGTTCCCTCATTGAGCAAGACTGAAATGAAAATACCGCAAAGTCTGCTTGCATCTTCTAGGTGCTCCTCTTACAATAGAAGTAATTGTAAACGAAGAAATTTGTGAGAGGAGCAAGCAGATGCGGCTTTTTATTGACGGCGACGGTTCGCCAGTGAAAAATGAAGTGATTGAACTGGCTCAGCAGTATCAGCTGCCGGTAGTGATCGTGACCAGTGTCGATCATTATACGACCAAAGATTATCCTGCCCACGTTCACTTTGTCTATGTCGACAAAGGCTCGGATCGCGCGGATTATGAAATCGTGAAGGAAATAGAACCCGGCGATTTTCTCGTCACCCAAGATTATGGCTTAGCCTCGTTGGTCTTGCCGAAAAAAGCGCGGGTTTTTCACCATAATGGCACAGAGTATTTGCCAGAAACGATCGATTTTTTACTCGGACAACGCTACTTAGGTGCGCAGATGCGTAAAGCAGGCAAGCGCACAAAAGGACCGAAGCCTTTTACGAAAGAGGATCGGGAAGCCTTCAAACGAATCTTTGAAAACGAATTGCGACAGACCCTTGCAAAATAAGCACCCTCAAGACCCAGCTTCTGCATGAAACACGGGAATTGAAGGTGCTTATTTATTTCTTACGAAAACGATCATAGAAGTATTTACCAACTAAAGCCACAATCGCGAAAAATGCCAAGGTATATCCGAAGATCCCCATCTGATGGACGAAAGCTCCTTGTTGCGGACTGGCCACCACCAATAAAGAAGAACCAAGGATGACCGCAGCTAGAATAATACCGATCACCAGTCGATTGACCATCTGATCAAAGCGGTCCAATAGCTGTTTTTGTTCGCGGATTTCTAGATTCAACCGGTGTTTACCAGTCGCAAACGTGTCTAAGACAGCCAAGGTCCGATCAGGAAGATGGCTAAGTGCCCGCAAGCTTTTTGCGGTTGCCAAGGCGCTTTTTTTCACCTCATCTTCAATACTCAGCTGCTGTAGGAAATATTTTTGTGCAAAGGGCTGAGTGACTTCCATCATTGACAATTCGGGGTCTAAAGCTTTGATTACACCTTCCAAGGTGCCAAAAGCCTTGATCAGCAAGGTGATGTCTCGATGCATCTGCAGTTGGTTATCATGGCAGATTGTGATGACTTCCGCCATCACTTTTTGCAAGTCGATATCCTTTAGCGGCATATTATAGTAATTTTCAACAAATTTTTGTAGGTCTTGGTAGAAGGCGACTTCGTCAAAGGAACTGCCGCTGCTGTTGCACAACCGTAAGACAGCTTTACCGACTTCTTGGGTGTCTTGGGTATAAAGAGCAATCAACGCATCGGCTAAACGGCTGCGTAAAGACTGATCCAAATGCCCCATCATCCCAAAGTCCAAGAAAATCACTTGGTAAGGCGGCATGACCGCTTCTTCTTGCCATTTCAACGAATAATCGACACCGCCAAGGACACCGACGCGCTGCTTGACCTGAAATGGTTTTGGTCGATTGGCTTGATCTGTGAAGACATGCAAGAACAGATTGCCAGGATGCGGATCAGCGTGAAAGAAGCCATCTTCAAAGACTTGCTTCATAAAGTTTTCGACTAATAGCGTGCCCACTTGTTTTTTCACGGCTTTCACGGACTGATTGTCATAAACGATGTCTTGATTGTTGCGGGTCAGCAAGCAATTCAAGCTTTCACCGGCCATGTAATCCATGACTAATACTTTTTGAGTACACCATTCGGGATAAACTTTAGGCAATGCCAACTGCGGGTCTTGGTGATTGTTGCGGTAGAATTCCTGTGCATTTTTCATCTCTTGCAAAAAATTCGTTTCATTGGCAAGGGATCGTCGGACTTCGCTTAGCACGCTTTTTAAATCCACTACATTGGCTTCTGGAATTGCGCGAACCAACGGCAGGGCTTTTTCAAAAAGATCGAGATCCACTTGGATCGCCGCAATGATCCCCGGATGCTGTACTTTGACGATCACTTCTTTGCCGCTGAGCAAGTTTGCTCGATGGGCTTGTCCGATGGAAGCTGAGGCGACTGGAATCTCATCAAAAGCGGAAAAAACTTCCGTTAACGGCTGCTGCAGTTCTGTTTCCAGCAGTGCTTTGACCTTGGGAAATGGATCGCTTTTGACATTGTCCTGCAGCTGCTTGAAGGCATCAACGAAAGTGCTGGAAAGCAGATCATTGCGGACCGAAAGCATCTGCCCGATTTTGATAAATGTTGGTCCTAATTCTTCAAACGCTTGCCGCACCATTTCGGGGTGCTGCTGTTTGCTGATATTTTGAACGACTTTGTATTTCAAAAAGACATGAACGATTTGTTTTAATCGTCCTTTTCTAGAAGGAGCGGTTTGTTCTGTCATAGGTCCCACCTCTTTAAACGTGCCGTGATATATTCATAGTACTGACAAAATCAAAAACATTCAACTAACGACTGTGTAAGCTTAAAGAAATTTCTGCAAGATTTAATGCCGGTTGGTCGATTTTGTGCTAAAATGTGGAAGACTTAGTTTGGTAGAATCAATGAATACAGGAGGAAATTCTTTTGAAAATCATTTTATTATACGGGGGACGCAGTGCAGAGCATGAGGTATCACTGTTATCCGCTTTTTCAGTTGTTAATGCTGTATATTATAATTACTACCAAGTTCAATTAGTAATGATCACCAAAGAAGGACGCTGGTTAAAAGGCCCATTATTGTCTGAGGCGCCAACGTCACCAGATACTTTGGCATTGACCAATGAAGAGACCAAAGGGGAAGAAATTTCACCTGGGGCAATCTATGAAGAAGACGCGATCGTCTTTCCTTTACTTCACGGACCAAATGGCGAAGACGGCACGATCCAAGGGTTTTTAGAAACCATAGGAATGCCTTATGTCGGAGCCGGTGTCTTGACTAGTGCCTGTGGGATGGACAAAATCATGACCAAGTACATCTTGCAAGCTGCGGGAATTCCGCAAGTTCCGTATGTACCAGTCTTGAAAAATGCGTGGAAAGAAAATCCGAAAAAGATTTTCGATCAATGCGAAGGCAGTCTCCTTTATCCGATGTTTGTCAAACCAGCCAACATGGGCTCAAGTGTCGGTATCTCGAAAGCCGAGAACCGCGAAGAACTGCAAAATGCGTTGCAAGAAGCGTATCGCTACGATACCCGAGCGATCGTTGAACAAGGAATCGAAGCTCGTGAGATCGAAGTCGCTGTTCTTGGAAACGAAGACGTGCGGACCACCATGCCGGGAGAAATCGTGAAAGATGTTGCCTTTTATGATTACAATTCCAAATACATTGACAACCGAATCGAGATGCAGATTCCTGCACAAATCCCCGAAGAAACACAAGCCAAAGCCCAAGAGTTTGCGAAAAAAGCCTATACAATGCTAGGCGGCAGCGGATTGAGCCGTTGTGATTTCTTTTTGACCAATAAAAATGAGCTCTTTTTAAATGAGCTGAACACGATGCCAGGGTTCACTGAATTTAGCATGTACCCACTGTTATGGGAGAAGACCGGCTTGCCTTATGGGGATTTGATTGAAGAATTGATCCAATTAGGGATGAATCGTTTCAACCAAAGACGTTCGTTCTTGACCAACGTAGAAGCAACCGAAACGGAAGCAGAAAACGAAAACGAAGCAGAATAAATAGCAGGAAGAAAGCCAGCTCAACTCAAGGAAAATACTTGAAGCGATCTTGTGCTTTCTTTTTTTGTAAAAAAGGAGCAAACCTGATGAATTTTACTGTAAAAGAAGCCGCTGCCGTATTTGGTCAGCAAATTGAAAATGAAACGCCACTTGCCTCTGTGGAATTCGACAGCCGTCTGATCAAAGAAAACAGTCTTTTTGTTCCCTTAGCGGGGACCCGTGATGGACATGAATTTGCCCAGCAAGCCAAAGACAATGGTGCGATCGCCACACTGTGGAGCCACCCTACGATCGAACCGCCGCAAGACATCCTTGTGATTCCTGTCACGGATACCGTCAAAGCGTTTCAACAATTGGCACGAGCGTATAAAGAAAAGCTTGCACCGAAAATCATCGGTATTACTGGAAGTAACGGGAAAACGACCACCAAAGATATGGTGGAAGCGGTCATGGCCCAAAAGTACCAGACCTATAAAACCCAAGGCAACCACAACAATGAATTAGGCGTGCCTTTGACTATCTTGCATGCACCAGAAGATACCCAAGTGTTGATTTTAGAAATGGGAATGGATCATGCAGGAGAAATCGAGGTCCTTTCGCGCTTAGCAGAACCTGATGCAGCGGCGATCACTTTGATTGGGGAAGCCCACATTGAAAATTTAGGATCCAGAGAAGGGATCGCCAAAGCCAAAATGGAGATCACCGCAGGATTGAAAAAAGACGGCTTCTTTATGATGCCGGCAGATGAACCATTGTTAGAGCCCTTTGTTCCTAATTTGACGCAAACCATTGAAACTTTTGGCTTAACTGAGGGAGACCTGCAAGGAGACATCGTAGAGGAATCGCAAGACCATACGATTTTTACGGTTGCAGGTACCACCTTTACCCTGCCGGTATTAGGCGGCTATAATGTCAAAAATGCCTTGATCGCGATTGGGTTAGGACGTCATTTTGGTGTAGCAGATGAAGCTATCAAGGAAGGCTTGGCGCATTTTCAATTAACGAAAAATCGGACCCAATGGGTGACTGCCGATAATGGGGCAGCGATTTTGAGTGATATTTACAATGCCAATCCGACTGCCATGGGTCTCGTATTGGATAGTTTCCGCAAATTGCCATTAGCAGGACGACGGATCGCCGTATTAGCAGATATGCTTGAATTAGGACCAGATTCTGCACAAATGCACGAGCAGATGGCCGAACACTTAGACGACTCGTTCCAACTAGTTTTTCTTTATGGCAAAGAAATGCAAGCATTGCAAAAACGACTAGCTCAGTCACCACTTGCTGATAAGGTGCGCTATTTTGCGACAGATGAAAAACCGCAACTGATCGCCTCCTTAAAGGAAACTTTAGAACCTTCCGACAGCTTGGTAATCAAAGGGAGCAATGGCATGGGCTTGAGCGAAGTCGTTGATGCACTAAAAGGAATGTAAAGGGGAGTTGAAATCTTGCTGAAACTTTCAAAACGTGTTATACTTATCTAACGCCGAAAGATGAAGCACAGAATGATTACTGTAAAAAACATTGACGTTTTGAGATAAAATGATGGCTGAGACAAACAACACTTGTTTTAGCCTTTTATAATGCCTTCGTGAAGCGGTTTTTCGGTACCGAGAGAAAGATAAGAGTAAATGGGACTACTCTTGTGTTTCTGAAGAACTAACCTACGCTTCGATGATAGAAAAACAGGCATCGAAAAGATGACCAGCCTAGGAGGATCCATTTGAAATTTAAAGATCTAGAATTATCCAACGAATTATTGACTTCTGTTGAGCGTGCCGGCTTTGAAGAAGCAACACCCATCCAAGAAGCAACGATTCCATTAGCCTTAGCAGGCAAAGACGTGATCGGTCAAGCACAGACCGGTACTGGTAAAACCGCCGCATTTGGTTTGCCAATGTTAGAAAAAATTGACCCAACGAACCATCAACTACAAGGATTAGTGATTGCCCCAACCCGTGAATTAGCGATCCAAACCCAAGAAGAATTGTACCGTCTTGGTAAAGACAAAAAAATTCGTGTACAAGCAGTTTACGGTGGAGCCGATATCGGCCGTCAAATCCGTCAACTAAAAGATCGTCCCCACATCGTAGTTGGTACACCAGGTCGTATGTTAGACCATATCAACCGCCACACCTTGAAATTAGGCACCGTTGAAACGCTTGTATTAGATGAAGCGGATGAAATGTTGAACATGGGCTTCTTGGAAGATATTGAAAAAATCATCAGCCAAGTTCCAGATGTTCGTCAAACGTTGCTATTTTCAGCAACAATGCCGCCAGCAATCAAAAATATCGGTGTGAAATTCATGAAAGAGCCTGAACATGTACAGATCAAAGCCAAAGAAATGACCGCTGATTTGATCGATCAATACTATGTTCGTTCAAAAGACTACGAAAAATTTGATATCATGACTCGCTTATTGGATGTGCAAACGCCAGAATTGACCATCGTTTTCGGTCGTACGAAACGTCGTGTCGATGAATTGGCGCGCGGCTTAGAAGCCCGCGGCTATAAAGCAGAAGGCATTCATGGAGACCTTTCTCAACAAAAACGAATGAGCGTTTTGCGTTCATTCAAGAGTGGTCAACTAGATATCTTAGTTGCCACAGACGTTGCAGCTCGTGGATTGGATATCTCTGGCGTGACACACGTATATAACTACGATATTCCTCAAGATCCTGAAAGCTATGTTCACCGGATTGGACGTACTGGCCGTGCTGGAAAAGGCGGAATGTCTGTGACTTTCGTTACACCAAACGAAATGAGCTATCTGCACGTCATTGAAAACTTAACGAAAAAACGGATGACACCAATGCGCCCACCGACCGAAAAAGAAGCATTCAAAGGTCAACTAGGTGCCGCAATCGAATCTGTTGAAACCAAATTGGATGAAAATGGTTTGGATAAATACTTGCAAGCAGCCGACGATCTATTAGAACGTTATTCTGCACAAGATTTAGCAGCATTGCTTCTAAAAACCATGGCGAAAGATCCTGCTGATTTAGCACCAGTCAAGATCACACCAGAGCGTCCATTGCCTCAAGGTAAAAAATCATTCAACAAAAATGGTCGTCGCAGCAATAACAGCAATGGCGGCAATCGTAACCGCAAAGAAAACGGTGGGAACCGAGGCGGCGGCAACGGTAATAAAGCCCGCGGCAACTATTCAAAAGATGGTGTCCGTAAAAACAATCGCCGCAGCAACGACAAAAAACGCGGTTTCGTTATCAGAAATAACCAAGACTAATTAAGTTTGTGGACCTTGTAAGGAAACTTGCAAGGTCTTTTTTTATATAAAAAACAAATGCCAGTGATTGAAAATCTTAATCTCCGTATAAACTCGTCAGATTTGAATGGTAATTCGCCATTTTTTTGGTAGAATGGTAACTAGCTAAACAAGGGCCAATTCCAATTTGGAAACCCCTATCT
This sequence comes from Enterococcus sp. S53, assembly GCF_016516865.1. Taxonomy (NCBI): domain Bacteria; kingdom Bacillati; phylum Bacillota; class Bacilli; order Lactobacillales; family Enterococcaceae; genus Enterococcus; species Enterococcus sp. S53. Next base: position 59,291 of record NZ_JACVUH010000009.1, on the reverse strand, counting down.
TAAGTAAAGGTAGCGAGAAGGATGATCAAAGGAATCGGGATCGATGCAGTCGAGCTGCCTCGAATGAAAGAATTAATTGAAAAAAAACCGCAGTTTATAACGCGTATTTTAACAGAGAAGGAAGCAAAATTATTTGCCCGTTTGCCCCTGAAACGTCAAGTTGAGTTCCTCGGGGGGCGCTATGCCTGCAAAGAAGCGTTCTCGAAAGCTTGGGGGACAGGGATCGGCAAAGTTTCTTTTCACGATATTGAAGTCTTGACCAATGAATTCGGTGCACCGATCGTCACCAAAGCACCGCACCCTTTAGAAAAAATTTTTGTCAGTATCACTCATACAAACGATACTGCCTTTGCACAAATTATCTTAGAAGTATCGGATAGCGAGTAATCTGAGTGGAAGTCGTCACTTGGTGAAGAAAATTACGATACTTTATGGACGAACAGACGACTACATAAAACCAACTTAATTTGTTTGTCTGATCAAGCATTAGTAGAAAGAAGGAACTGGAAATGGTGGTTGCTTACCATAGACCAACGAAAGCGATTATTGACACAACAGCGATTACCGAAAACATCAAAAACGAGATTGCTCACTTACCAAGTGAGACGTTTCTTTTTGCGGTAGTCAAAGCTAACGGGTACGGACACGGAGCGGTACAAACGGCTCAAGCAGCCAAAGAAGGCGGCGCAGTAGGTTTTTGCGTTGCGACGATTGATGAAGCGATCGAATTGCGAGAAGCAGGGATCAATGAGCCGCTACTGATTTTAGGAGTTGTGAACGTGCATGACATTCCCTTACTTGCGGAATACGATTTTTCTTTTCCAGTCGCTTCGATGGACTGGTTGGTAGAAGCTGATACTTATTTAAAGGAAAATCCTATAAAGACATCCCTTAAAGTACATGTCAAAGTGGATACCGGCATGGGGAGAATCGGCTTTTTGACCCCAGAAGAAGTGCGTCAAGCCGTTCTTTGGTTGGAAGATCATCCCTCTTTTGATTGGGAAGGAATCTTTACCCATTTCTCTACAGCCGATCAAGCTGATACGACTTATTGGGAAACCCAGCACCAGCGATTTAAAGAAGTCTTAACTGTTTTGCCTTATTTGCCGACATATATACATACAGGCAATAGTGCGACCTCCTTGTGGCACAAAGAGGCTGTTGGGAATATGGTCCGTTTTGGGATCGCGATGTATGGATTGAATCCGTCAGGTCATACATTGAAGGAACCATTCTCCTTAAAACCAGCCCTTTCACTTGTTTCTGAACTGATCCAAGTGAAATTACTTGAAAAAGGAGCGGGGATTGGCTATGGTGAGACATATATCACGCCCCGTCAGGAATGGATCGGCACCGTGCCTATCGGTTATGCGGATGGCTGGTTACGAAAAATGCAAGGATTCTCGATCTTAGTAGAAGGCGAACCTTGTGAAATCGTCGGTCGGGTGTGTATGGATCAACTGATGATTCGTTTGCCACGAGCTTTTGCTGTCGGTACAACGGTCACGTTGATTGGTGAGAATCATGGGAAACGAATTACGATGCAGGATGTTGCAGACCAGTTAGAAACGATTCACTATGAAGTAGCGTGCACCCTCTCAGCAAGGGTTCCGCGAGAATATAAAAGTTAGGGTGGTCCTATGGTAAAAAGGGGAGATATTTATTTTGCCGATCTTTCACCAGTCGTTGGATCGGAGCAAGGCGGAATACGGCCGGTCTTGATCATTCAAAATGACTTGGGCAATCACTTCAGTCCCACTGTGATCATTGCGGCGATCACGGCAAAAATGGCGAAGCCGAAATTACCAACCCACATTGGGATTTCCGCTTCTTGCACAGGGATTGGCAAAGACTCCGTCATTTTGATGGAACAGATCCGCACGATCGACAAAAGTCGGTTGAAAGAAAAGGTTTGTCATTTAGACGATAAAGTGATGTGTGAAGTCGATGCTGCTTTGATGATCAGTATTGGTGTGGAGCCGACCTTTGCCACATCAACGATCGAGGTGTAAAACAGCAATGGGGTATTTATTTTTAATAGCAGTTGTCATTTTATTGATTCTCTTTACTTATAAACATATTCGCCGTTTTCTTTCAGAAACCAAAAAGCGCAATGAAACCATGGAACAAGGGTATTACCTTGTGAGTCATACATATGAAGAGAAACGGGAACAGACCTATTATTATGGCGTTTTTCAACAAGGAGACAAAGAACTAATATTAGAAATGTCACTCCAGCTTTATTTACAGCTACAGCCACCGCAACGGGGGATGTTGACCGCAAAAGAAGGCCGAGTCCTTTCTTTTGAAGGGTGATCTTGTCAATAAAGCAACGCTCATGGGGAAAGAGCCGAAATAAGCAGGAAAGAACCGCTCTATTTTGTTCATAGGAGTAGGTTCGGCTCCTGCTTTTTTTGTGCATGTCTTTGTGAGAGTGTTTCTATGGATAAATGAACCGTTAAACGGAATAAAGGAGACCTTTAAAAAAGAGCAATGCAACAAAAAATTGCTGCTGAAAGACTGAGAAGAAGGGACAAGGCACGGTTGCTTTTCACAAAGAATTCAGTTATAGTATGTAGCGACTAGTTTGAAAAGAGGGAAAAAAGTGAACCCATCGATTTATGGACTTACCAAATCAGATTTATCTTTGTGGATAACTGAACAAAATGAAAAGAAATTCCGGGCCAACCAAGTGTGGGAGTGGCTCTATGAAAAACGAGTAACTACCTTTGAAGAAATGACCAATCTACCGAAGCCTTTGATTGAGAAACTGTCGGCAGCCTTTGTGATCAATCCCCTGAAACAGATGGTGGTACAAGAAGCCAGTGACGGGACCGTCAAATATTTATTCCAATTGCCAGACAATCACATGATTGAAACGGTCTTGATGCGTCAAGAATATGGCATGTCCGTTTGTGTGACGACCCAAGTCGGCTGCAACATCGGCTGTACCTTTTGTGCTAGTGGGTTATTAAAGAAACAACGAGACTTAACGGCAGGCGAGATCGTGGCTCAAATCATGTTAGTGCAACACTATTTTGATGAACGCAACGAGGGAGAACGAGTCTCTCACGTAGTCGTCATGGGGATCGGCGAACCTTTTGATAACTATGACAATGTGATGCATTTCTTACAGATTATCAACGACCCGAAAGGCTTAGCGATCGGCGCGCGGCATATTACCGTGTCAACCAGCGGCTTAGCGCATAAAATCAGAGAGTTTGCGGAAAACGGCTTGCAAGTGAACTTGGCCATTTCGCTGCATGCCCCAAATAACGAAGTCAGAACCTCTATGATGCGGATCAATCGGAGCTTCCCAATTGAAAAACTGATGGCAGCGGTCGATTATTATTTAGAAAAAACCAATCGCCGCATCACGTTTGAGTATATCATGCTGGATCATGTCAACGACCGACCGGAACATGCCCGTCAGTTGGCAGCATTATTGAAGGATAAAAAGAAATTGTCTTACGTCAACTTGATTCCTTATAACCCAGTGAGTGAACATGACCAATATGCTCGAAGTAAAAAAGCCGATGTGTTAGCTTTTTATGACATTTTAAAGAAAAACGGCATCAACTGTGTGATTCGTAAAGAACATGGGACAGATATTGACGCAGCTTGCGGACAGCTGCGAAGCAAACAAATGAAAAAAGAAGCCTCTGCTTCTTAAATACGTAAAATAAAAGAAGGACTGCACAAGCGCAGTTCTTCTTTTTGTTTTTTATTATCTAAACATTAAAAAAACGCCTTAAAGAAAGCGTATTCCCGCAAAGAAAATTCAAAAAATATTGTTTTACAAGAAAAAAATAGATTATACTAAAGGCTGGTATTCATTAAAAATAACTTATCGTGAAAGGATGATTTGATGGAATGGATTAAATTAATTGGTATTCTAGTTATTTTAGTCGGCTTTTTGCTGAAGCTAGATACTATTGCTGTCGTAATCGTTGCTGGTTTTGTCACCGCGCTTGTGTCGGGGATTTCTGTTGTTGATTTTTTAACAATGTTAGGAGAAGCGTTTGTCAATAATCGACTCGTGACACTGTTCTTGCTGACGCTACCAATGGTCGGCTTGTCGGAACGTTTTGGCTTGAAACAGCAGGCCGTCATATTGATTGAAAAAATCAAAGGCTTGACACCAGGGAAGTTTTTGAGTTTGTACTTATTTATTCGGGAACTTGCTGGCTTTTTCTCTATTCGGATCCAAGGACATACGCAATTTATCCGCCCAATCGTTAACCCAATGGCGCAAGCTGCTGGGGAAAATAAATTTGGGGAACTGGATGAAAAAGATCAGGAAAAAATCAAAGCTCGGGCTGCCGCTAATGAAAATTTCGGGAATTTCTTTGCGCAAAATACCTTCGTGGCTGCTTCTGGTGTGCTGTTGATCGTAGGAACGTTGCAATCACTTGGATATGATGTGGCAGCTAGTTCAATCGCGCAAGCATCATTGCCGATCGCATTGATCGTCTTAGTTATTGCCACGTTATCGAACTTGCTCTTTGATCGCAAATTAGCAAAAAAATATGGCAAGAAGGAGGAGAAATAGATGGAAGGAATCGTTAACGGATTACTAGAATTCTTTTATATCTTGATTGGGCTGCTGTCGATCATGACGGCTGTCCGGGTTTTTCGTGAAGCAGACCATCCTACACGATTGGGCACCTCTGCCTTTTGGTTACTGCTAGGGGGCGTCTTTGCTTTCGGAAATTTTTTGCCGTATCTTGTGGACGGGATTTTGATCGTTTTGATGGGCTGTTTGACCTTCTTCAAACAAGTGCAGATTGGTAAAATCGTGGACGTTGATGATGAAAAAGCAGAAGCGTCAGCAAAACGGATCGGTAGTACGATCTTCGTACCATGTATCAGCTTAGCATTGATCGCTGTGGTGATTTCTTATACACCATTAGGGGGCCAAGTGGGGATCGGGATCGCATCGATCTTAGCACTCTTGTTGGCAGTCGTGTTGACTTCCGCTAAACCCAAAACAGTGCTGGACGATTCTGATCGGATGCTTCGTCAAGTCGGAACTGCCGGTATCTTGCCACAGTTATTAGCAGCACTAGGTGTCATTTTTAACGCTGCTGGTGTTGGTGACGTGATTTCTCAAGGAATCTCTGGCGTCGTGCCAGAAGGCAATCGTTTTATCGGTGTCGTGGCTTACTGTTTAGGAATGATGATCTTTACTATGATCATGGGAAATGGCTTTGCAGCCTTTACCGTTATAACTGCCGGTATCGGTGTACCTTTCGTGATGGCGCAAGGTGGCGACCCCGTCGTTGCTGGTGCGTTGGCAATGACCGCTGGTTTTTGCGGCACGTTGTTGACCCCGATGGCAGCCAATTTCAATGCACTGCCAGTGGCCTTGTTAGAGATGAAAGACCCTAATGGTGTCATTAAAGCACAAGCTCCAATTGCTTTAATATTGTTAGTGATTCACATCGCTTTAATGTACTTTTGGGCATTTTAGTGGTAAAACAGAGATGGAAGGATGATGGAAATGAAATTATTAATTACCGGATTTGATCCATTTGGCGGAGAAGCAATCAATCCTGCCTTAGAAGCAGTGAAATTACTGCCAGATACAATTCATGGTGCACAGATCGTGAAAGCAGAGATCCCCACTGTATTTGGGAAATCAGCGGCGATCGTCGAAGAGAAAATTGAAGAGATCCACCCAGATGTCGTCTTAAACATCGGTCAAGCGGGCGGCCGGTTTGCCATCTCACCAGAACGAGTGGCAATCAATGTGGATGATGCCCGGATTCCTGATAATGAAGGCAATCAACCCGTCGATGAAGCGATCCAAACAGAAGGAAAGCCTGCCTACTTCACACAACTGCCGATCAAAGCAATGGTAGAAAACATGAAAAAAGCAGGAATACCTGCAGCCGTTTCTAATACTGCTGGAACCTTCGTCTGCAACCACATCATGTATCAAGTACAATACATGATCGATACAAAATACCCGGAAATGAAAGGCGGTTTTATCCACGTGCCGTTTATTCCTCAGCAAGTCGTCGATAAAGCAGGTCAGCCTGCAATGAGCATCGAAGACATCGCCAAAGGATTAACTGCAGCAGTGGAAGCCATCGTTGATTATGCCGACAAAGAAGATTTAAAAGCGATTGGCGGCGCGATCCATTAATCATTGAAGGGCATCCTTTCGCGGAGGCGACAAGTGTCCTTAAAGCGAGAAGACCTGATCCTATGCGATCAGGTCTTTTTTTGGACTGTTTTGATAAAAATCATTGGTGATTGCTGTATATTTACACTTCTATCAGGGGTTTCTCATTTTGACGGATCAAATGAAAAAGAAAGACAGAAAACGAATGTAAGTTACATTTAACCATGTTTTTTTATTATTATTTTTGCTTTATTTCTTATAAATAAAGAAAGGAAAAATAGCATTTAACGAGTGTTTGATGAGAGCAAGGTAAGTAAATACCAAGAAAACTTTCTTCCAAAGGTGTTTTTTATCGAAAAAAGGATTGCTTTTTTAATAATTATTAATTAAAATCTTATCTAACTTCAGAAATCGAATGATTATTCTGAAAATTAATTCAATTAAGGGGTAGGACAGGATGAAAAATAAATGGGCCTATGGTTTAGTAGCTGTGTGTGGCGTGGTGTTAGCCGGCTGTACAACAGGCGGAACAAATAGTTCAAGCAATGACACAGCAACTAGCGGCGATAGCAACGCAGAACAAGTATTTAACGTAGTGGTTTCACAAGAAATGCCAAGTGCGGATCTCTCATTAGCAACCGATACGATCAGCTTCAGTGCATTGAACAATGTATATGAAGGACTTTATCGTTTGGATGCTGACAGTACACCACAACCTGCTGGTGCAGCTGAAGCAGCTGAAGTCAGCGAGGATGGACTGACTTACAAGATCAAATTACGTGAAGATGCGAAATGGTCAAATGGTGACCCTGTTACAGCAGCAGATTACGTCTATGGTTGGCAACGGACAGTCAAACCTGAAACAGCATCAGAATACGCGTATCTATTTTCACCAGTTAAGAACGCAGATGCCATCACAGCAGGCGATACGGATCCATCAGAGCTAGGCATCAAAGCAGTGGGGGATTATGAATTAGAAATCACCCTAGCAAAAGCAACACCTTACTTTGACTACTTATTAGCATTCCCATCCTTCTTCCCACAAAATCAAAAAGTGGTAGAAGAAAATGGCGATCAATATGCGTCAACTAGCGACAATGCTGTCTATAATGGACCGTTTGTCTTGACTGGTTTTGATGGACCAGGAACGGATACGGAATGGGCTTATGAAAAGAACGACCAATATTGGGACAAAGATACTGTTAAATTACAAACGATCAACGTAAGCGTCGTGAAAGAATCCTCAACTGCCTTGAACCTTTTCCAAGATGGACAAGCAGATGATGTCATCCTAACAGGTGAATTAGCGCAACAAATGGCTAACGATGAAGCCTTCGTTTCTCAACCAGAAGCAACGACTTCTTACCTAGAATTGAACCAACGTGATGAAGATTCACCTTTCCGTAACGAAAACTTACGTAAAGCGATCTCTTATGCGATCGACCGTGATGCCTTAGTGACATCGATCTTAGGGGATGGTTCGATTGCTTCAACTGGGTTGGTACCAGAAGGTATGACCTTCAGCCCTGGCGATCATACGGACTTCACGGAAGCAGCTGGCAGTGTCATTGAATACAATGAAGAGCAAGCCAAAGAACATTGGGAAAAAGCCAAAGAAGAATTAGGAATCGATTCATTAGAATTTGATATCTTAGCTTCTGATACAGACTCAACCAAGAAAATCATTGAGTACTTGCAAGATACGATCGAAAAAACATTGGACGGTGTGAAAGTCACGTTAAGTCCAGTACCATTCTCTGTTCGTTTGGATCGTTCAAACGCTGGTGATTTTGATACAGTAATGGGCGGTTGGGGTGCTGACTATGCCGATGCAAGTAGCTTTACTGACTTGTTTACGACAGGCAACTCATACAACCGTGGACAATGGAGCAACGAAGAATACGATGCAGCCGTTGAAGCAGCGGGTACAACCAATGCCAATGACCCTGACAAACGTTGGGAAGACCTAGTCAATGCAGAAAAAATCATTATGAATGAACAAGGTGTCATTCCAGTTTATCAAAAAGCGGAAGCACACTTACGTGCAACAAAAGTCAAAGGTGTTGTTGCTCACGCAGCGGGCGCACAATACGACTACAAGTGGACATCAATCGAATAATCACGAGTAGTTGACTTGAAATGCCGAAGAAAAGGCTGGGACAATTTCTTGTCTCAGCCTTTTGCTTCTCATTTCAATGAGTAAAACTATAAGAATGAAATTAACTAGTAGCAATCATTAAAAAGAGCAATGAAAGGAATAACAAGAAGACACCAGGCCATAACCAAAAGGCGTAGCTCTGTTTGCCGACTTGGGATAATTTCAGATAATCTGTTTTATTTTTGGAAAAAGCTTTCTTCATGGAGTATTGAAAATGGTCAAAGAAACCAGAAGCAAATACCCATAAAAAACCGCCAATGATCAAAAAGAACAGCGCCCACAAGAAAAGGGCATCTGAAAGAGCTGCTATGGAAAATTCATTTTTTATGGCTAACCATCCGCCAGAAATTGCGAGGCATAGGAGGGGTATGAGCCCACTACTTTTTTTTATTTTCATGATCTGACTCCTTTTTAATGATTCGTACTATGTTAATTTACATAATTATTGAATAGAAGTCAAAATACTTAAGGGGGAAACTGCGTGAACAGCTTTTTGAAATATTTATTGAAACGAGTGTTCTACATGGTCTTAACGTTATGGCTGATTGCCACGATCACCTTTTTCTTGATGCAATTTTTGCCAGGAACACCATATACGAATGCTGAAAAATTAAGTCCAGAACAAATTGCCTTGCTAAATGAGCAAGCAGGATTGGACAAACCGATCATTACCCAATATTGGCTTTATCTGACCAATCTACTAAAAGGTGACTTTGGGATCTCTTTCCAATTTAAAAACCAGCCAGTAGCGAATTTACTATCAGGAAGAATCGGACCTTCACTGCAACTAGGGCTACAAGCGATCATCTTTGGTACCTTCTTTGGGATCATTTTAGGAACGATCTCTGCGATGAAGCAAAATACTTGGATCGATACAACGTCTACTTTAGTGGCGATCTTAGGGCGTTCGATCCCTAACTTTGTCTTTGCCGTGTTGCTGCAATACATTTTTGCCATCAAACTAGGGATCTTGCCGATTGCTAAGTGGGAGACCTTTGCCAGCACGATCCTACCGACCGTCGCCTTGGCGATGTCGCCGTTAGCGGATTCCGCCAGGTTTATTCGAACCGAGATGGTGGAAGTGCTGCATAGTGATTATGTCGAGTTGGCACGAGCAAAAGGGTTGAGCCGCTGGGAAATTGCCTTCAAGCATGGTTTGCGGAATAGTTTGATTCCGTTATTGACGCTGTTAGGACCGCTAGCTGTCGGTTTGATGACTGGTTCCCTTGTCGTAGAAAATATTTTTGCGATCCCGGGTATCGGTGAACAGTTCGTAAAATCAATCATGACCAATGACTATCCAACGATCATGGCGGTAACGATCCTTTATTCCGCAATGTTGGTCTTTGTGATTCTTGTTGTTGATATTTTATATGGAATCGTTGATCCGCGGATCCGAGTTTCAGAAGGGAGTCGTGGCTAATGGCAGAGAAACCTTACACAGCAAATGATGTTGCTGCCATCGATGCAGCCAAATTTCAACCGTTACAAAAAAATACCAATGAAGAGCGTGAAGCGATCGCAACCCCTTCATTAACGTTTTTCCAAGATTCATGGCGTCGTTTGAAAAAGAACAAAGCCGCGGTTTTCTCAATCATTTTGTTGCTGATCATTATTGCGATCTCAATCATTACGATTTTTGTCTCGCCACATGATCCAACTGCACAAAATGTGACCTTTACGAATCTGCCGCCGAAAATTCCCGGTATCAACATCAATGGCTTAAACGGCTATGCGATGGTGGGAGGCGAGCTAGTAGATAAGTATGCAGCTGCCAATGTTCCTGACGGGACGTATTTCCTTTTAGGAACGGATGGATTAGGTCGTGACTTATTGAGTCGTTTATTTGTAGGAACACGTATCTCCTTATTGATTGCGTTTATCGCAGCGATGCTAGATATCATCTTTGGTGTAACCTATGGCTTGATCTCTGGTCTTTTAGGTGGACGGATCGATAATGTGATGCAACGTTTCTTAGAGATCTTATCTGGTATTCCCAACTTAGTGGTAATGATCTTGATGCTGGTAGTTTTCGAACCAGGGATCTTCTCGATCGTGGCAGCAATGGCGATCACTAACTGGATTCCAATGGCGCGGATCGTACGGGCCCAAACAATGAAACTAAAAGATCAGGAATTCGTTTTAGCCGCAACGACACTGGGGGAAAGTCGTCTCAAGATTGCGATGAAACACGTATTACCAAATATTTCCAGCGTGATCATCGTACAAATGATGTTCAGTATTCCCTCGGCGATTTTCTTCGAGGCCTTCCTAAGCTTTATCGGGCTAGGACTAAAACCACCTTCAGCATCTTTAGGGATGTTACTAAGCGATGGCTACAAAACCTTCTTGTTCCTGCCTTACCAAATGTGGGTGCCGGCTGTGACCTTGTCTGTGATTATGATTGGGTTCAACTTGCTGGCAGACGGTTTGCGTGATGCCTTTGATCCGAAAATGAAAGAGTGATTGCGATGAAAAAAGTCTTAGAAGTGAAAAACTTAGAAATTTCTTTTGACACCTTTGCTGGGAAAGTCCAAGCGATCCGTGATGTCAGTTTCGATCTATACAAAGGAGAAACCTTGGCGATCGTGGGCGAATCCGGGAGCGGCAAGTCCGTGACAACCCGTAGTATTATGGGGCTGTTAGCCAGCAATGCCAATGTCGATAATGGCCAGATCCTCTTCAATGGGACGGACATTTTGAAAAAATCCGAAAAAGAACTGCAAAAAATCCGTGGCAAGGAAATCGCCATGATTTTCCAAGATCCAATGACTTCACTAGACCCAACGATGCCGATTGGTAAGCAAGTGGCAGAGTCATTGATGAAGCACAACAAAATCAGTAAAAAAGAAGGCTTGCGACAAGCGTTGGAATTACTGAACCTTGTCGGTATCCCGAATGCTGAGAAACGCTTGAAAAATTATCCGCATCAATTTTCCGGTGGTCAGCGGCAGCGGATCGTTATTGCGATCGCGTTGATCTGCTACCCACAGATCTTGATTGCAGATGAACCGACGACTGCATTGGATGTAACGATCCAAGCACAGATCTTAGAGTTATTAAAAGATATTCAGAAGAAAATCAATTCGTCCATCGTCTTTATTACCCATGACTTAGGGGTCGTTGCCAATGTGGCTGACCGAGTAGCCGTGATGTATGGTGGGAAAATCGTCGAAGTGGGGACCGCAGAAGAAATCTTCTACAACCCGCAACATCCGTATACTTGGGGTTTGTTAGGCTCGATGCCGACGTTAGAAGGGACAGGCGATCGGTTGTACGCGATTCCTGGTTCACCACCGGATCTGTTGGACCCGCCAACAGGGGACGCTTTTTATCCACGAAACGAATTTGCTTTGCAGATCGATGCAGAACAGCAACCACCGTTCTTTGATGTTTCACCGACTCACAAAGCAGCAACGTGGCTGTTAGCGCCGCAAGCACCGAAGGTAACTCCGCCGGATGAGATCTTGATTCGCTGGAAAAAATTCCAAGAAAAAAATACTCAGGCATCTGTCTAAAGGAGGAGAAACGGTTGGAAAAAGTTTTACTTGAAGTAAAGAATCTTAAACAATATTTTAACGTTGGCCGCAAAGACGAAGTCAAAGCCGTCGATGATATCTCCTTCCAAATCTATGAAGGAGAAACCTTTGGTCTAGTAGGCGAATCCGGAAGTGGAAAATCGACCACTGGACGGACGGTGATTCGTTTGAATAACCCTACCGGAGGCGAAGTTCTTTTTGATGGACAAGATGTTATGAAAATCAAAGGCAAGAAACCGCTGGCTGATTTTCGCCGGGAAGTCCAAATGGTCTTCCAAGATCCTTATGCCTCCTTGAATCCCCGGATGAAAGTTCGGGACATTATTGCTGAAGGGATCGATATCAACGGATTAGCCAAAAATGAAAAAGAACGCAATGATCGGGTGGATGAACTTTTGCGAACGGTCGGACTCAACCCAAGTCACGGGACCCGTTATCCCCATGAATTTTCAGGGGGACAACGTCAACGGATCGGGATCGCCCGCGCGTTAGCCGTCGATCCAAAATTCATTATCTGTGATGAACCGATCTCGGCATTGGATGTTTCGATCCAAGCCCAAGTCGTTAACTTGCTGCAAGATCTGCAAGAAGAACATAAATTGACGTACTTGTTTATCGCCCATGATTTATCGATGGTCAAACACATCAGCGATCGGATCGGCGTGATGCACAACGGCAAACTGCTAGAAGTAGGCACCAGCGATGAAATCTATCATTACGGGGTCCATCCGTATACTGAAAGTCTTTTATCAGCGATTCCGCTGCCAGATCCTGACCATGAGCGTCAACGCAAACGGATCAAATACGTCAGCGAACCAAACGATAACCAAGAACGAGTAATGGAAGAGATCGCACCAGGACATTTCGTTTATGCCACGAAAAAAGAAGCCAAGATCTATCAAGAAAAGTTAGCACAAAAAAAGGGGAACTAGCGTCAAAGGTATAGGGAGTGTTAGGAGGAGATGAAACTGGGTGTTTTAAAAGCATACAAATTTCGGATCTATCCTAATGGACAGCAAAAACAGTTTTTCATCGAAACCTTCGGCTGTGTACGGTTTACTTACAATCAACTGCTGGAGGCGAAGATGGAAGAGCTGGCCAACAATGAAGCAAAGCAAGGGTTGACGCCAGCCAAACTAAAAAAGGAGTATCCTTTTTTGAAGGAGACCGATAGTTTGGCATTGGCGAATGCACAACGGAATCTGGACCGAGCGTTTCGAAATTACTTTCAAAAGCGGGCTGGCTTTCCAAAAATGAAAACCAAAAAAAGTATCTGGCAATCGTATACCACCAATAATCAGCAGCACACCATTTATTTTGAAGAGGATCAAATCAAGCTGCCAAAGCTTAAAACACTGGTTCCCGTAAAAAAGCATCGGGAGATCAAAGGGAAAATCAAATCGGCAACGATCTCAGCAAAAAACAACGAAGAGTTTTACATCTCGATCCTTTGTTTGGAAGAGATCACGCCACTCCCGAAACAGCAAGCGTCTATCGCGGTTGTTTATGATCCACAGCAGTTGGTCAAAGCCAACCAGCCGGTACCCATCACCTGTGAACATGCCATCCAAACGAAGCAAAAGCTGACACGAGCAGAACGCAAACTTCAGGTGAAAGCTACGGCGGTCAAACGGAAAAAAATCCTTTTGACTCAGGCACGAAATTATCAGAAGCTAAAAGGAAAGGTCGCTCGCCTTTATCGTTTTCACTGCTGTCAAAAGCGGGAATTCATCGATCAAGTCAGCTACCATCTCGTAAAACAGTATGATACGATCTATTTGGAACAAATCGCAGAAGATACGGTTTTAAAAGCTGGTCATTACAGCATCAGTGATTGGCATCAATTCGTTCGTAAAATCCAGTACAAAGCGCAGTGGTACGGTAAAGAACTGCGTTTTGTCACGTTGGATACGCAGGACCAACAGAAGCTAGAACGGCTATCAGGCGAAATGAGTAGCTGAGCCACTTGAACTGGAAGGAACGCCAGGGATCGCCTAGGGTATAGAAAAAATCTTTAAGATTTTTGTTTCTAGGAACCACGTTCACTAATTATGATTAACCAGCAACCCCCTGCCAAACTAAGGTCTGACAGGGGGTTGTATTTTTTTACATTTTATCACCTAAAAATGCGTCATTTAAGCGATAGATCTTTGAGGGACGCCCGATGCCGACGGGCTTTTCGCCAACTTCCGTAAAATATTGGAGCATGGATTTTTTGAAGTTGGAATGATCGATCATTTTAAAATCGATCCCTAAAAACTTGGCGAATACTTTACGGGCTTCCGTGATCGTAAAGTCTTTGCCTAACACAAGAAGCACTTGCGGCTCGTGCTCCATCTTATTGGCAACCCGTTTGAAGGCTTTGAGAATGATCGCGCTGTGGTCAAAAGCCAACGTATCTTTTCCAACAGAGGCGCCAGTCACCAAGTCAAGAATGATCTCGATCTCACCGCTGATCAAATAGATTTGATTGGCTTTTCTTTCCAGAGAGAACCAGCGCACTTGATTCGCATCGTCCCCAGCACTCAAGGGCTCTTCACCAATAAATGCCAAATAGCTGACGGTGATTACCCACCCACGCGGATCACGACCAGGGGTGCTGAAGGTATGCAGCTGTTCGATGTTTTGTTTGGAGATGGTGACCCCAATCTCTTCTTGGGTCTCACGGATCACACTTTGGCCTGTCGATTCATTGGGATTGACGAAGCCCCCTGGCAATGCCCAAGAATTACGGAAAGGATGCCCTTTTCTTTGGATCAGCGCAATTTTGAGTTGTTCTTCTTCTTTGTTGTAACACATCAACACCATATCGACGGTTACGGAGGGTTTCTCGTATTTTGGCTGATCTTGTGCCTGATACCACGTAAGAAAGTCTGCTTCAGAAGCTTCTTTTTCATAGTAGTGCTTTTCAGCTGATTTTGAGGTAAATTCTTTCATTGGTTTCTCCTGCCTTAGATAAAGTAAGTAACTGAGCGCGATGGTTTTCCTTAACGGAAAAAATAAGGAACGATCAAATTAATGAAAAACAATGCGAGATAAAGCCAAGAAGACCGAGGGTGTTCTTTGAGCGCTGAATAACCCCAAAGAGCGATCCAGAGCAGAAAAGCTACCCGTAGGATTGCCAGCGCTGTCGCAAAAAGCGCCGCGTAATCATGGCTGTTGAAGTAAGCAAACAAAAAGGGGTAACCTGTGGTTGAAAAGAGCAAGTGCCCCACAGAAAGCACGGTTAAAAGCAAAAAATGCTGTTTGTTTTTTCGGGTCATAGCGTTCCTTTCTATAAGTGAAGTCTTCCTCATTATAGCAAAAGAAGTACCTGTTAATCAAAGAGAGATAAAACAGCTTTATTTCCTATGAGATTTGTTGTCAGGATCAGATTCTTCCCCTAGAACATTGAAGTGAACGGCTATCTGCGCTATGATAACTAGTAGAAAAGAAATACTCAAATCTGCTGGTTTATTTGCTGCGTTTTAAGGACCAAAACGATTCCTTTGCTTCTTTTAGAGCATGAAGAAAGGTCTTAGGTTGTCCGCTTTTTTGATTAAATTTATAGCATTTTTGGGTTGCGAACTGTATACTACCTAAGTATACACTTTACTAGTGAAAAGGAGGACTTGCGTCCATGGCTGAAAAAGAAACATTCTATATTACGACGCCAATTTATTATCCAAGCGGCAAGCTGCATATCGGGAATTCTTACACGACGATCGCTTGTGATGCGGTAGCACGATACAAACGATTGATGGGCTTTGATGTCTTTTATTTGACGGGTGTCGATGAGCACGGTCAAAAAATCGAGAAAAAAGCAGAAGAACTTGGCGTAGATCCGCAAGAATATGTCGACAAAATGGCAGCTGACGTCAAGAAATTATGGAACACACTAGACATCAGTTATGACAAATTTATCCGTACAACGGATGACTACCATAAAACAGCCGTTCAAAAAATCTTCCAGCAATTGCTTGATCAAGGCGATATCTATCTTGGAGAATACGAAGGCTGGTATTCCGTTTCTGATGAAGAGTACTTTACCGAAACGCAACTAGCAGAAGTTTACCGCGATGAAGAGGGCAAAGTCATCGGCGGTAAAGCGCCAAGTGGTCATGAGGTAGAATTGGTGAAGGAATCTTCTTATTTCTTCCGCATGAGCAAATATGCCGATCGTTTGGTTGAATACTATGATGAACACCCAGAGTTCATTCAACCAGAATCACGTAAAAATGAAATGCTGAATAATTTCATCAAACCCGGCTTAGAAGACTTGGCTGTTTCCAGAACGACCTTTAAATGGGGCATCCCAGTCACTGCTAGTCCTGAACACGTGGTATATGTGTGGATCGATGCGTTATCCAACTATATTACGGCATTAGGCTATGGCTCAGACGACGATTCCTTGTTCCAAAAATACTGGCCAGCTGACGTGCATATGGTTGGGAAAGAAATCGTGCGTTTCCATACGATCTATTGGCCAATCATGCTGATGGCCTTAGACTTGCCATTACCGAAAAAAATCTTTGGCCATGGCTGGTTGATGATGAAAGACGGCAAGATGTCGAAATCAAAAGGCAATGTCGTTTATCCAGAAATGTTAGTGGAACGCTATAGCTTAGATGCGTTGCGTTACTATCTATTACGGGCGGTTCCTTTTGGTAGCGATGGTGTATTTACACCAGAAGATTTCGTCTCTCGTTTGAACTACGATCTAGCCAACGACTTAGGAAACTTGCTGAATCGGACGATCGCCATGATCAATAAATATTGTGATGGTTTAGTGCCGGACTATGCCTCAAAAGTGACACCTTTTGATAGCGAGTTGTCAACGACTGCTGCCAATGTGGTCGGTCGTTACCATGAAGCCATGGACAAAATGGAATTCAGTACGGCATTATCCGAAGTTTGGACATTGATTTCTCGCGCCAATAAATACATTGACGAAACCCAACCATGGGTGCTAGCCAAAGAAGAAGAAAAGCGCGCAGAATTAAATAGTGTGATGGTTCATTTGGCGGAAAGCTTACGCATCGTCGCAATCTTATTGCAACCGGTGATGACAGAAACACCAGCCAATATTTTCCAACAACTAGGGTTAGCTTCTGTTGCCATGGATCTGAAAGATTTGCGCTTCGGTGAATTTCCAAGTGGTACGAAAGTCGTTGCTAAAGGCACACCGATTTTCCCTCGTTTGGAACTTGAAACAGAAGTAGCCTACATCCAAAAGAAAATGGCTGAAGGGACACAAAGTCCAGAAGAAACGGTGAAATGGGACCCAGAAGAAACCACACTGCAATCAGAGAAAGCCGAAATCAAATACGAAGACTTCGATAAGATCGAATTAAAAGTGGCAGAAGTCGTTGACTGTCAAAAAGTCAAAGGCGCCGACAAGCTGCTGCAATTCCGCTTAGCTGCTGGGGATGATCAAGATCGTCAAATTTTATCGGGGATCGCTGAATTTTATCCAGAACCACAAGATTTGATCGGCAAAAAAGTCGTGATCGTTTCCAACTTAAAACCACGGAAAATGCGGGGGCAAGTCAGCCAAGGAATGATCCTTTCGGCAGAAGACAATGATGGTCGTCTGCAAATCGTGGAGGCACCAAAAGGCATGCCAAACGGCTCGATCATCGCTTGATTTTTAGGAGAAATCCTTTGTTGAATTTCAGCGAAAATAAAATTGCCAGACCCGAAAAGTTTTTGTATAATGTAGGTTATTGATATGAACATGAGGGAGTAATTGGCGGATTTTATCTGCGGCAGTATCACCATCCTGAAAGAAATTTCTGGTGCTGTCTTAAACAGTGAGACTTATGTATGCTTAGACAGTGCATACATAAGTCTATTTTTTTTCATATCATGTACAATAAAGGAAGAGTAACTATAAAAGGAGGAGAAACATGTCAGAAGAAAACAAAAAGGAACAGCTTTCGCAGGCGTTTTATGCGCAAGAAGCGCAGCATGTTCTGGAAGAAATGCAAACAGATGCCAATGGATTAACGAACGATGAAGCACAAAAACGCTTATCTGAGTATGGTCCCAACGAATTAGAAGAAGGCAAAAAGAAATCGATGGCACAAAAATTCTTTGAGCAATTCAAAGATTTGATGATCATCGTTTTGCTAGCGGCGGCGATTATCTCAGCAGTCGTTTCCCATGAAGTCGTGGACTCAATTATTATTTTAGCAGTTGTCATTATAAACGCGATCATGGGTGTTGTTCAAGAGGCAAAGGCAGAGCAGGCGATTGAAGCGCTAAGGGAAATGTCCACCCCAAATGCCAATGTCTTGCGTAATGGTCATACCGTCACGATTAAGAGTGATGAATTGGTTCCGGGAGATATTGTCTTATTAGAAGCTGGCGATGTCGTACCGGCGGATTTACGCCTCTTAGAAGCAAGTTCGTTAAAAATTGAAGAAGCCGCTTTGACCGGTGAATCCGTACCAGTCGAAAAAGAATTGACTGTCATCGAAGGGACTGATGTGGGGATCGGCGATCGCGTCAATATGGCCTATTCAAACAGTAATGTGACCTATGGCCGTGGAAAAGGGGTCGTGGTCAATACAGGAATGGGAACCGAAGTTGGGAAAATCGCTGGCATGCTAGCTAGCGCCCAAGAAACCGAAACACCATTGAAACGTAACTTAAATGAACTAGGAAAATTCCTGACGATCGCCATCATTATCATTGCAGTGATCATGTTCTTTGTTGGAACGATCTTTAACAATACGTCATGGGTCGACATGCTATTGACTTCGATCTCATTAGCAGTAGCGGCGATCCCAGAAGGGCTGCCAGCGATCGTAACGATCATCTTAGCCTTAGGTACGCAAGTCATGGCGAAACGAAATGCAGTGATCCGTAAATTGCCTGCGGTTGAAACCCTTGGGGCAACGGACATTATCGCTTCTGATAAAACCGGTACTTTGACGTTGAATCAAATGACCGTGGAAAAATTGTATGTCAATAACAAACAACATGCTGCTTCAGAAGATATTCCGTTAGACAACATGGCATTAAAAGTCATGAACTTTGCCAATGATACAAAATTTGGTGAAGAAGGCAACTTGATCGGTGATCCGACCGAAACTGCCTTGGTACAATTTGGGATGGATCAAGGATTCCATGTTCGGGATCTTGTCAATCAAGAACCACGGATAGCGGATCTGCCATTTGATTCTGACCGAAAACTTATGAGTACGATCCACCAACAAGAAGACGGTCGCTATTTAGTTGCTGTCAAAGGTGCACCGGATGTCTTGCTAGGCAGAACCTCCAAAGTGCTATTGGATGGCCAAGAGCTGCCAATGACCGATGAGGAAAAAGAAAAAATCTTATTCAACAATACCGATCTGGCAAAACAAGCGTTACGGGTATTGGGGATGGCCTACAAATACGTAGACCAAGTACCAGAAAATTTAGAATCAGAAATTGTCGAAAATGACCTCGTCTTTGCTGGCTTAGTCGGAATGATCGATCCAGAACGGGCAGAAGCAGCCGATGCGGTACGTTTAGCCAAAGAAGCTGGAATTCGTCCAATCATGATCACCGGAGACCACCGCGATACAGCTGAAGCCATTGCGGGACGTTTAGGGATTATCAAACCGGGCGATGATGATGCTGTCTTGACTGGTGCTGAACTCAATAAAATGAGCGATGAAGAGTTCGCTCAAAAAGTAGCCCACTATTCAGTCTATGCGCGGGTATCACCGGAACATAAAGTCCGCATCGTCAAAGCTTGGCAACAAGAAGGCAAAGTCGTTGCCATGACCGGCGACGGGGTCAACGATGCACCATCACTGAAGCAAGCCGATATTGGTGTCGGCATGGGGATCACAGGTACCGAAGTTTCTAAAGGTGCTTCCGATATGGTCCTAGCCGATGACAACTTTGCTACGATTGTCGTAGCAGTGGAAGAAGGACGAAAAGTCTTCTCCAATATTCAAAAAGCGATTCAATACTTGCTAGCCGCTAACCTAGGGGAAGTTTTGACCTTGTTCTTAGCAACCTTGTGGGGTTGGGACTCGCTATTGCCGATCCACTTGCTTTGGATCAACCTAGTAACGGATACCTTCCCAGCAATTGCCCTAGGAATGGAGCCTGCTGAAAAAGATTTAATGAAACATGCACCGCGGGGACGCAGTTCCAACTTCTTCTCAGGTGGTGTGATGAGTAGTATCATCTACCAAGGGATCTTAGAAGCGGCAACTGTGCTGTTCGTTTATTGGTCAGCGATCCAATGGCCAGTCCACAATACGTACGATGCGATCCATGCCGATGCCTTAACGATGGCTTTTGCCACGTTAGGATTGATGCAGTTGTTCCATGCCTTCAACGTCAAATCGATCCATCAGTCGCTCTTTAAAGTAGGGGCATTTAGAAACAAAGCCTTCAACTGGGCGATTCTGTTGTCCTTTGCGTTGATGCTAGTGATCTTCATCGTGCCAGGATTAAATGACATCTTCCGTGTTGCACACCTTGACTTGTATCAATGGGGCATCGTTTTAGGCGCCTCCTTTGCGATTATTCCAGTCGTTGAGATCGTCAAAGCGATCCAACGAGCAATGGGACGCAAATAAGCCAAATAAACGGAAAAACAATCAATGGTCTGCTGTCCTTCTCCATGGGCAGCAGGCCTTTTTTTGCTGACTTATTTTCGATAAACCTTTTGTCTGTTTCTTGACCTTTTCATTTGCAGTAAGAAACGGTAAAATAGAAGATAATAACAAAGAAAGTAGGGAACCCACTGTGCGACCAAACTTAGGTTTTTATGTACAAACAATCAACGATCTTGTCAAAGAAACAGAAGCAATCGGGGAGAAAATGAATCCCAATTATGAAGAGATCCGCAAAGCGATCGACGAGAAAAAAGAAGCCGAGGTAACACCTGAGCGGCTAGCTGAGATTACCAGAATTTTTAAAGAAGGCACGGACAAATACCGCTTGATGCTGGAAAAAATCAGCAAATTGCGCCCACCAGCAAATGTGATGGGGATCCATAAAAAATTCGAGCGGGCGTATATGAAATATGTTGCCGGCTGTGATGAGATGATTTTGAGTCTGGATAACAAAATCGACCAAGAAGCCTTTGATGCGGCAGAAGCTAAGCAAGATGAAGCAACGGATGAAATTTCTTTTGCTATCCAACGGATGACCGCTTTATTGTTAAAAAAATGATAAACATTCCAGTTAAACAAGAGTTATTTAATTTAACTGTTATGTTTTTCACATGTAAATTTTTTTTATCGGAGGTATAATGAATTCACAACCAACAACCTTTTTATTTTTCATTTTACTCCTTTTGCCATCAGGACTAACCAACCTGATGGTTTTTTTGTTTTTCAAGTGTTTTTTAATGAAACGTTTCCAGCGATAACGGGTTTAGTTTGTGAATAAAATAGAAAGATAAAGCAGCAGTGAGTACCGAACTTGCGCTTTTTTGTCGATCAATGCTATACTTAGGGCACTATTAAACGAAATGAGGGATCCTCCATTGAAAAATTAACCAATTTGTTGAAAGCTGCATGAAACTGTTCCTCCAAGGGGATAGTCTGCAGATTTTCAGGATTGGTTGACTTTTTCAATGGGGGATCTTTTTGTGTACCTCTAAAAACTGATTCTGAAAATAGCTTTAGGTCTACTCTATTCCGTGAATAGAGACGAGGTATATTTATGTCGAATATCAGTATTAATCATTTAACTTTTGGCTTTGATAGCCAGGAACGGTTGCTTTTTGAGGATGCCAACTTGAACCTTGATACACAATGGAAATTAGGGTTGATTGGCAGAAATGGTCGCGGCAAAACGACCTTGCTGCGTCTGCTACTCAATGAATTGCCTTATAGCGGCTCGATCACCCATGAGCAACAATTTGTTTATTTTCCCTTAACCGTCGCTGATGATCAGCAATTGACGCTTTTTGTTTTACAGGAATCTGGCGAATTTGAGCAGTGGCGTTTGGAGCGGGAATTGAACCTGCTGCAACTTGATCCAGAAGTGCTTTGGCGTCCCTTTGCGACTTTATCTGGCGGCGAGCAAACGAAAGTCCTATTGGCGCGGTTGTTCGTTGATGAAGAGAATTTTCCTTTGATCGATGAACCGACCAACCATTTGGATGTGACCGCTCGCCAACATGTTGCCCGCTATTTGCAGCAAAAAACCGGGTTTATCGTTGTGAGCCATGATCGACAGTTTGTCGATGAAGTCGTCGATCATGTATTGGCGATCGAAAAAAGCCGCTTGGTGTTGTACAAAGGGAATTATTCAGTCTATGAGCTGCAAAAGCAGCAAAAAGATGCCTATGAGCAAGAACAAAACAGCAAGTTGAAAAAAGAAATCGGGCGTTTGAAGCAGACAGCAGCCGAAAAAGCGGAGTGGTCCCGAGGACGCGAACGGGACAAATTAGGGTCGCCGACCAAAAAAGGCAGCGGGGCAGTCTATGATACGGGGGCGATCGGTGCCCGAGCGGCACGGACCATGAAGCGCTCGAAAGCGATCGTTAAACGGATGGAAGATCAAATTCAAGACAAGTCTGCGTTGTTAAAAGACATTGAGTGGATCGATCCGCTGAAAATGACCCCACTGGTTAGCCATCATGACGTGTTGCTGGAAGCAGAGCATTTTCAGCTCGGCTATGAGCAGCCTTTGTTTAAACCGCTGACGTTTGCGATCCGCCAAAAAGAGCGCTTGGGGATTCAAGGGGCCAACGGATCTGGCAAGTCCAGTTTGATTGCGAGTATTTTAGGTACTTTCGATGGACAGCAGACAGGGACAATCAAAACAGCCCACGGGATCACTATTAGTTACGTCCGGCAAAATTATGAGGACAACCGTGGGATGCTGACAGAGTTTGCCCAAGAGCATGGCTTGAATTATCAAGATCTGCTAAATAATTTAAAAAAACTTGGCTTGGAAAGAACTGTCTTTCAAACCCCGATCCAGCAAATGAGTATGGGGCAACGTAAACGCGTGGAGCTAGCCAAATCATTAGCAACACCAGCGGAATTGTTTATCTGGGATGAACCGCTGAATTATTTGGACGTCTTCAATCAGAAGCAATTAGAGGAAGTGATCCATTTGGTGGAGCCTTCTATGCTGATCATTGAACACGACCGTTATTTTCTTGAGCAAGTCTCAACGAAATTGCTGACGTTGACGATCGATGAAAAAGAATGAATAAAGAGAAAAAAGGACGATTGTTTTCTTAAAAAAATCGTTCTTTTTTTGTTATTTTAAACGGGAATTTACTGACAGGTTTAGTAAATAAATACTAAGGGTGCTTTTGATAAAAAAGAAGTGTAAAAATAGTGTTATTATACACAGCTGCATATATTTGATAAAATTCATTCATTTTTTCATGAAAATTTTCGAAAAATGACGAAATGTTCGTGTTTAGTGGGGATAATCCTCTTTGAGCCACTCATCGTTTTCTCATTATTAGGTAAATTAATTAAAAATTCTTTCATAATTCCCAATGATTTTTACAAAACATTTACAATAATAGTATCGAATAAAAACATTCGTTTGTTATGATTAAAATCGAATTTCTTTGAGCGTTTGTCCGAAACATCAAGAGTTCGTTTTTTTTGTGACTTGAAATGCCAGTCAACTATTCGGAGGAAAAAGAGAAAATGGAGGGGCAGTTTTGATAGAAGTAGTCGGGTTGAAGAAGGTTTTCGATAATAAGTTTGAAGCCTTGAAAGCAGTAGATTTTACAATAGAAAAAGGCGATTTGGTTTGTTTGTTGGGACCGAGTGGTTGCGGGAAATCGACGATATTGAATTTGATCGCGGGGTTGTTAAGTCCCACCGATGGAGATATCCGCTTTAATGGTACTTCCGTTGTTAAGACGGAGCCGAAAGACCGCAATATCGGGTTTGTTTTTCAGAATTATGCCCTTTATCCCCATATGACTGTGTTAGAAAATGTCATGTTTCCCTTGACAGTCGGAGAGAAAAAAATCAAGAAAAATGAAGCACAAAAAATTGCTGAGAAGTTCATGAAACTGACCAATATTGAAGAATTAAGTCAGAAAAAACCTGGAACCCTTTCCGGTGGACAGCAGCAACGGGTCGCTATTACTCGTGCTTTGGTACAAAGTCCAGAAGTGTTACTGCTAGATGAACCATTGAGTAACCTAGATGCCCGTTTGCGCTTGAAGATCCGTGAAGAGATCCGTCGGTTAGTCAAAGAAGTAGGTATCACCACGATCTTCGTGACTCATGACCAGGAAGAAGCTCTTTCTATCAGTGATAAGATCATTTTGATGAACGAAGGGATCATTCAGCAAAATGATGATCCGCAAAACCTTTACTTAGAACCAAACAATCTTTTCGTAGCGAAATTTATTGGTAATCCAATCATCAACATCTTGCCAGTAGAAGTCAAAGAGGGACAAATGATCCATCCAGCGTTTACGATCCCAGTTGACCGCTTTACTGACATTCGCTTCAAAAAACCATTGACAGACGGCCAATATACGTTAGGTATTCGTCCAGAAGATGTGCTGACCACCTTGCAAGCAGGTTTGTTCCAAACAGAAATCAAGAGTGTGGAGCTGATCGGACGAGAACGAATCTTGAACTTTGATCTGGCTGAAAAACATATGAAATCGATCGTTAGTATTGAAGAGATCATTGAAGAAGGCGCGCAAGTGTCATTTGATTTTCATTACAAAAAAGCCTTTATCTTTGATGAAAAAGGAGAGCGGCTCTACTAATGTTCAAAAAAAATTATAACCCTGAGAATCAACCAAAGGCGTGGCTGTTTTTACTGCCTTCATTGGTCATTATTTTCTTATTCAGTGTGTATCCGCTGTTTCGTTCCTTCATCATGAGTTTCCAAAAAGGAACCTTGATTAACCAACAGTATGCTGGGCTTGAGAACTATCAAAGGGTTTTAACGGACCCCGTCTTCTTTCGAGCACTGCAAAACACAGCACTGTTTGCTTTTGCGGTCGTGCCGATCTCGCTGATTCTTTCATTAGCGATTGCTTGGATCATTTTTGAAAAAGTCAAATACAAAAGTTTTTTTGAAACGATCTTCTTTATGCCCTATGTCACAAGTACGATTGCGATCGGGATCGTGTTTCGTTACTTTTTCAATGGCTCTTACGGGATCATTAATTATCTGCTAGGTCTTGTCGGCATTGCGCCAGTCAACTGGCTAGATAACGTCAACATGAGTATGACGACTTTGATCATCTTCGGCGTTTGGACGAGCCTCGCCTTCAACATTATTATCTTGTTGGCAGGAATGCGCAACATCGACAAAGAACACTATAAAATCGCAAAAATGTTTGGCGCTACCGATGGCGAGATTTTTCGGAAAATCACCTTTCCGCAGTTGATCCCGACCTTTGCTTTCTTGTTGACGGTCAATCTGATCAGTGCCTTTAAAGTTTATACTCAAGTATATGCTTTGTTTGGCGGCCAGCCAGGGATCGCTCGTAGTGCAACGACAGCAGTCTTTTATATTTATGACAAATTCCATATTGCCGGACGTCCGGGGATTGCAATGGCGGCAACCGTGATCTTGTTCATCATTATTTTGCTCGTCACCTTTATCCAAAATAAACTTTTGAAGAAAGTGGGCGAATAAACGAATGAAAAAAATTGTGACGATTGTTTCGATGTTGTTTTTAGCAATTTTAGCAGTGATCACGCTGTTTCCCTTTGTCTATATGATCTTGGCTGGGCTAATGACCTACAGTGAAGCAACCAGTATTCCCCCAACGATTATGCCGGAGTCTTTCCAGTGGAGCAACTACGGGGAAGTCTTTACCCGAGCACCGTTTTTACGCTACTTCTTTAATACGGTCTTCGTTTCTGCGGTGACGACTATCGCGACGCTGATCACGGCGATTCTAGCTGCCTTTGCATTAACAAGTCTTGAATTCAAATACAAACGTCTCGTGATTGGCTTGATGATCTCGTTATTGATGGTTCCTTATGAATCGATCATTTTCACCAATTACAATACGATTGCGCGAATGGGCTTATTGAATACGTATAGTGCCTTGATCATTCCCTTTTTGACCAGTATTTTTTACATCTATTATTTAAATGGTTATTTACAAAGTATTTCTAATACCTTTTATAAGGCAGCCAAAATTGACGGTGCCAGCGACCTAGCTTATATCCGCCGGATTTTGATCCCCATGTCAAAACCAGCCTTAGTGACAGTCGGGATTCTGACGTTCATCTCTAGCTGGAATTCCTTCTTATGGCCGTTGTTAGTGACCAATGAGAAAAAATACCGCCTCTTAAATAATGGGTTGGCTGCCTTTACCACAGAAAGCGGCAGTGACGTTCATTTACAAATGGCGGCAGCGACCTTGACCGTCATTCCAATTCTGATCATTTACTTGATCTTTAGAAAAGAAATTATCAAAGGAGTGGCTAAAGATGGCATCAAAGGATAAAACAACGATCACCTTCCATAGCGGGATCTTAACGATTGGAGGGACCGTCATCGAAGTTGCGTATAAAGATGCCCATATCTTTTTTGACTTCGGTTCGGAATACCACCCAGAAACACCTTTACCAGATGAAGAAATACAAACTCTAGTCTCCCACCGTTGGATACCAGAACTGAAAAATGTCTACGATCCACGCTTAGACTACACGTATCAAGGCAGTGAAACGAAAGAATACCAAGAAACAGCAGTCTTCCTTTCCCATGCCCATCTGGATCACTCAAAAATGATCAACTTTTTAGACCCAAATATTCCTATGTACACCTTGAAGGAAACCAAAGCGATCCTTGAAGTGTTGAATCAAAAAGGGGACTTCTTGCTGCCCGTTCCTCATGAGGAAAAAAGCTTTGTCCGTGAATTGATCGGCTTAGAACCCCATGATGTGATTCGGATCGGGGAAATCGAAGTCGAGATCATTCCAGTCGATCATG
Organism: Enterococcus sp. S53; assembly: GCF_016516865.1. Lineage (NCBI taxonomy): Bacteria > Bacillati > Bacillota > Bacilli > Lactobacillales > Enterococcaceae > Enterococcus > Enterococcus sp. S53. Next base: position 32,569 of record NZ_JACVUH010000009.1, on the reverse strand, counting down.
ATGCGTACGGTGCGGCGGCCTTGTTAATTCGCACGCCGGATCATTTTATTGCTTATACCGGTGATTTACGTTTGCATGGCTATCATCCAGAGCGTACCAAAGAATTCTGTCAATTAGCCAAACACACGGATCTATTGATGATGGAAGGGGTCAGCATCAGCTTCCCAGAAAGAGAACCGGATCCCAATGCGATCACGGTGGAAAGTGAAAAAGAATTGATCGAGACGTTTGTGCGTTTGGTCAAAGAAAATCCCCAACGACAAATTACCTTCAATGGCTATCCAGCCAATGTCGAGCGCTTTATGGCGCTTGTCGAAGCCGCACCACGGACGGTTGTTCTAGAGGCGACCCAAGCCGCATTGCTGAAAGAAATTTTCGATAAAGATGTACCGTTCTATACGATCGATGATCAAGTACCAGCGACCCTCGATCCAGCCTTTGCTATTTCATATCAGGCATTATGTGACGACACGAGCCAGTACCTTTGGCAAGCAGTCGCGCATTTTGAAAACTTGCAAACAGGTGGATTGTATATCCACAGTGATGCACAGCCGTTAGGCGATTTTGATCCAGCTTATCAAGTCTTTTTGGATCAACTGGCAGCACTGGAGATCGAATTTGTCCGTTTGCCAAACTCGGGACATGCAAAACCAGCTGATTTAGATCAGATCATTGCCTGGATCGAGCCCCAACGATTGGTTCCAATCCATACGCTGAAACCAGAAAATCTGGTGAATCCGTACGGTGAAAGAATATTGCCGCAACGCGGTGAAAAAATTATTTTAGAGTGATAGAGGAGAGGAAAAAATGAAAACAAAGAAACTTGCATTTGCAGCAGCTGCAGCCGCGACATTGGTATTAGGGGCTTGTGGAAACAACAACGATTCATCTGGTTCTACGGAAAGTGATGAAATCGTTACAGAACTAAGCGAAGATACGACTGTCACCTTTTGGCATGCAATGAATGGTGCGCAAGAAGAATCATTGACGAAATTGACCGAGCAATTCATGGACGAAAATCCAAACATCAAGATCGAATTGCAGAACCAATCAAGCTATCCTGATTTGCAAGCAAAGGTGAATTCAACCTTGCCTTCACCAAAAGATCTGCCAACTATCACCCAAGCATATCCTGGTTGGTTATGGAATGCTGCCCAAGATGACATGTTAGTTGACCTTGGCGAATACATCAACGATGATACTATCGGTTGGGGTGACCAAGAAGAGATCCGCAGTGCCCTTTTAGATGGTGCACAAATCGACGGCGTGCAATACGGGATTCCTTTCAACAAATCTACAGAAATGCTGTTTTACAATGCAGACATGTTAGATGAGTATGGTATTGACGTACCAACAAACCTGGAAGAATTAAAAGAAGCTTCTCAAGAAATCTATGAAAAATCAAACGGTGAAGTAGTCGGTGCTGGTTTTGACTCATTGAACAACTACTATGCCATCGCAATGAAAAATCAAGGCGTTGATTTTGACAAAGACTTGCAATTAGACAGCGATGAATCAAAAGAAGTCATCAACTACTACCTAGATGGTGTCAAAGACGGCTACTTCCGAATCGCTGGTTCTGACAAATACTTGTCTGGGCCATTTGCCAACGAGCAAATCGCAATGTATGTCGGCTCCATCGCAGGGGAAGGCTTTGTTAAAAAAGATACTGAAGGCAAATTCGAATATGACGTAGCAGCTCGTCCAGAAGCCATCAACTTGCAACAAGGAACTGACTTGTACATGTTCAACAGCGCAACACCAGAGCAACGTACTGCTGCTTTTGAATACATGAAATTCTTGACTTCTCCAGAAGCGCAAAAAACATGGGCAATCGATACCGGCTACATGCCAGTTGTTGAATCTGTTTTGGAAAGCGATGAATACAAAAACAATCCTGAAACAAAAGTAGCTGCCAAATTAGAAGATGCAACCAAAGAATTGTTCTCGATCCCAGTGATTGAAAATGCTGATCCTGCTTACAATGAAATGCGTTCAATCATGGAAAACATTTTGTCTAATACAGATCAAGATGTCGATCAATTGATTGAAAATGCAAAACCACAATTAGAAGATGCTTGGAACCAATAATTCTGAATTTCTTCGTCAAAATAGGGTATAATCAGGGAAACACCTGAGAATGAAACACTAAAGGGTTTGTGCCATAAGGTTTGAAGACACAAGGAAGCAGAAAATGCTGGCTTTCGAGGGTTTTCGACTTATGCGCATGCCCTTTTGGTCTATTGAGGGGAAAAGGAGTCTTTTGAATGAAAATCACGTTTTTAGAAACGAGCGATATGCATGGCTATGTCTATCCAACCAATTTTGCCGATGATACGGAACAAGGATTCGGCGTGGCAAAAGTTGCCACCAAAATGAAAGAGCTACGTCAAGCAGCCTCCGGGCCGGTCGTAACGATCGAAAATGGCGACTTTATCCAAGGCTCGCCCTTAAGCTATTACATCGCCAAGAGCCAGCATTCCGTTGCCGCATTGACCGCTGTCGTCAACCACCTAGACGTTGATGTTCATGTCTTAGGCAATCATGAGTTCAACTACGGTCTGCCTTATTTGCAAGAAGCGATCGCCAGCTACCAAACACCAGTACTGGCAGCGAATATTTTAAATGAAGCGGGAGAACCATTTTTTGGACAAGCCTACACCATCATTGAAAAAGAAGGGGTAAAGATCGCGATCTTAGGAATGGTGACGCCGTATATTCCTCACTGGGAACAGCCTGCGACGATTCGCGGGATGCAGTTTGTCAGCATCGTTGAGACAGCGAAAAACTATGTACCTTACTTACGAGAACAAGCCGATATTGTTGTCGTCAGCTACCATGGCGGCTTCGAGCGTGATTTAGTCACTGGAGAACCGACCGAATTATTGACTGGTGAAAATGAGGGCTACCAATTATTGCAGGAAGTCTCAGGAATCGATGCGTTCTTCACAGGACACCAGCACCGTGAGATCGCCACAAAAATCAATGGTGTCCCCGTTGTACAGCCCGGTTATCGTGGAAGCTTTATCGGCGCCATCGAATTGACGGTTGAAAAAAATCAGACAGGGGTTCATGTCACAAACAGTACGGCTGCGTTGATCCCTGTTGCAGATGCTTTCCCAGATCAAGAGGCGTTGGCTTTGTTAGCACCCATCGAAGAAGAATTACAAACCTGGCTAGATCAGCCGTTAGGCAAAGTCAGTGGGGATATGCGAATCACCGATCCGATGGGGGCACGCTTGAAAGAGCACCCTTATATTGAATTTATCAATCGTGTTCAGATGGCTGCCAGCGGCGCCAAAATTTCTGGTACTGCTCTTTTCAACAATGAGGGCAAAGGCTTTGGCGCAACAATCACGATGCGAGATGTGATCACTAATTATATTTACCCAAATACGTTAGCTGTAGTCAAAATAACAGGTGCCGAATTAAAAGCCGCTTTAGAACAAACGGCGGATTATTTAGCCGTTGTTGACGGTCAGATCGTCTTCAATCCTGCTTTTATTGAGCCAAAGCCGCAATATTATAACTACGATATGTATGAAGGCATCGAGTATACGATCGATCTTAGTCAACCCGTCGGTCAGCGAATCACCCGCTTGGACTTTGAAGAAAAAGCCATTGCGATGGACCAAGAATTAGAGATCGTCATCAACCAATACCGTGCTGTAGGTGGTGGCAACTACGCCATGTTTTCTGCCGAAAAAATCGTTCGTGAGATCCAAGTCGATATGACAGAACTGATTGCTGACTATTTAAAACAGCATCCTCAGATCGAAGCTACGACGAATCAAAACTTTCTAGTGACGTTATAATAGCAAAACAGCCTGCGATGAAGGAATCATCGCAGGCTGTTTCTTAATTTTCTACATTACGTACATAATCATCAAAGTATTTTACCAAATCCGCTTTGACTTGTTGATAGTCTTCTTCGGAATAGTCTTTGTCTTCTAGTTTTGCTTCGAAAAATGGCATCGCCAATTCTTCTCGTAAACGATCCAACACTTGTTCTTGGTTCATAACGTCACCTTTTTCACTTTTGATTTGATTTCATCATAACAAATGAAATGAGGCTGTCAATGCTTCGTAAGTGTCTTTCATTTTTTCTAAACGATTTTTTAAAGAAACAAAATCATCGTCATCATGAAAAAGGACTTGTTTTAATTCAAAATAATAGATCTCAAAAGCATCAAAGAAAGCAATGACTTCCGCTGTTTGCAGCTCTTTGGCAGTATCGCAGCGAATATAGGCTTTTTCAGCGATCGCATACGTTTCCGCAGTCGTTAATAGGACCAATGATTCATTGTATTTGCGGCTCGTCACTAGTTCAAAGGTTGATTGACATTTATTGTAGATATTAGAAAAATCTTTGAGCACGAGTTCCTTTGGTGTTTTATCAAACATGGGGGAATCCTCCAAAACTTTATTTTTTGAATAAGACGCAGACACATTCTGGTGCGTAGATGTCTTTTTCTAAGACAGTCAATTTGCCAGTGGCTTCATCGCGTTTGTATAACGTTAGGTTATCAGAATTTTGGTTGGCACAAACGAGATAATCGTTTGTCGGGTCCAAATCGAAATCGCGAGGGAAGTCGCCTTCAGTCGAGATTGATTGAACAAAAGTCAGGCCAGCGCCTTCATCGGTTACTTCAAAAACAGCGATTGAATTATGGCCGCGATTTGAGCTGTAAACAAAACGGCCATTGTTCGAGATACGTACCGCAGCGCCACTGTTGAAATCCGTAAAGTCCGCAGGGATCGTTGGCACCTTTTGGATTTTCTCAAAACTGCCATCTGTTTCATTGTAGCGTAAAACAGTCAATGAGCTGTCTAATTCGCCCACTAAGTAAGCGTATTGGTTATTTGGATGGAAGACCAAGTGACGTGGACCAGTTCCGTCTTCTGCCACGTAAACGGCAACTTCTGTCAGTTTGCCATCTTCTGAAATATCATAAGTATAGACCCGGTCTGTTCCAAGGTCACAAACTGCTAAACGTTGGTCTGGTGTTAAGTCAGTATAATGGACATGAGGTTTGTCTTGGTTTTCATGAGAGCCGACGGGTTCATCATGGTAGATGCTGTCCGTTGCTTCGATGCTGCCATCTTCTAGAATTTTATAAACATTCACTTCACCTTTGTGGTAGTTGGCACCATATAAAAGCTGACGGTTTTCATCAACTGCTACATAGCAAAGGGGTGCGCCTTCTTCCGTTGCGGTATTCAGCAAGGTAAAGTCTGGAGTATAAGCAGCGGCGCCGCCGTTGCCAGCTACTTCTGTGACGCTGTAAACTGCTTCTTTTTTACTGCGGGCAAGATAAGTCGGACTTTTTTCTTCCGCACATAAGGTCAAATCGGTCAGTGTTCCTTTTTCCGTATCTAAAGCGATCGAATAGATCCCTTTACTTTCGCGACGAGTGTACGTACCTAAATAAATCGTTTGCAACATAAAAAAACCTCCTAATAGTTTCATTCCTCTTTAATTCTACCATAGAATGCGGTTTTGGGCGGGTAGAAAAACTCTTTATGTTATAATAAACGAGAAGATAGAAAGGGGAGTTTGTCATATGAAAAAAGGGACGATCAAAGAAATTGGTCCACAAGCGATCGATTCACAAGAAAGAATGATCATCTTCTTTGGGGAAGAAGCGACCGACACACTGCGAGAATATTCAGTCATTCAAACGATTCCTGATTCGCAAGCGTTAGTCGTCAAAAAAGGGGATCAGATCACTTTTGGTGATCAGACCTATCAAGTCCAATATGTAGGAACGGTGGCTAACCAAATCCTGCAAACGATCCAGCATGTGACCTTTGTCTTTGACGAAGAGCCGGCTGAAGATCCGCTTTCAAGTGCGATTTATTTAACGCCAACTGTTTTGCCGAACCTCGAAGTCGGCATGCAAGTGACGTACAACTAGGAGGCAAAGAATGTCATGAAAGAAACGCAGAAAAAGCCGCATTCCTGGTTTTGGAAATGGTTTTTAAACAATCAAGCAGTGACCAGCTTGCTGGTCATTTTATTGATTCTCTTGATTTTGCTGCTCTTTACGAAAGTGTCGTATTTGTTTGAACCTGTCTGGCAATTTTTAGCTATCGTCGGATTGCCAATCATTTTGGCGGGCATTTTATATTACTTGATGAATCCAACTGTTGACTACTTAGAACGCAAAGGGATCAAGCGAATCTACAGTATTTTCGGTCTCTTTATTTTAGTGGTTGGTCTGATCGTCTGGGGTGTGGTGGTGATCATCCCTAAGATTCAAGAGCAATCCATGAGTTTTGCGGATAATTTGCCAGGCTACTTGACGATTATTGAGAATAAGGTGAATGAAATCTTGTCTGATCCAATCTTCTCGCAAGTCCAAGAGCAGATCGAAGCTTCCAATGAGAAGTTGATTTCTTCTCTGACGGATATCGTCCAAAACCTTTCCCGCAGCACGATTCAAAATCTAGGTAGTTTCTTCGGGGCTGTTGCGACGATCGTTTTAGCGGTCATTACCATGCCGTTTATTTTGTTCTACCTACTGAAAGATGGCCGCAAACTAGCCCCTTATTTTGTCAAATTTTTACCAACCAAAATGCGCCAGCCGTCACTGATCGTTTTAAAAGAAATGAATGACCAGGTATCCTCCTATATTCGGGGACAGCTGACAGTGGCGTTTGCGGTCGCAGTGATGTTTATGATCGGCTTTAGTATTATTGGCTTAGATTATGCCATCACACTAGGCATTGCAGCTGGCTTTTTAAATTTGATCCCTTATTTAGGATCTTTTTTGGCCATGATTCCAGCGGTCTTTTTAGGAATTGTTGGTGGGCCGGTATTGCTGATCCAAGTCCTGATCGTCTTTGTCATTGAGCAGACCATTGAAGGACGCTTGATCTCACCGTTAGTTTTAGGAAACGAATTGTCGATCCATCCTGTCACGATTCTTTTAGTCCTCTTGACTTCAGGAAAACTATTTGGCCTTGTTGGGGTCATTTTAGGGATTCCTGTCTATGCAGCTGCCAAGGTGATCATTACCCATGTATTTGAATGGTATACGCGGGTTTCCTCCTTGTATGAAGACGAAGAACCGATCCCCGAAGCACCATCAGAGGAGACACCCGAAGTCTAGCAACTTCGAATGTAAAAGAGTCAATACGTATTATCAACGGTACAGCCTTTTTCTGTGGGCTGTATCTTTTTTGTGCGGATAAAACAACCAGTATCGTTATAAACTGAATAGCGTATAAATTTGAGTAGACTATGAGAGGTGGGGCTGACAGAAACGCTGCCCACTTATTTCCAGAAAGAGGATCGAAAGGTGTCTCGAAACGGATTGACTTCTAAGGATCAAATAAATATAATTGAGTTATATAAATTGTTTATATAACTAAGGTATAGGAGTATGATGGATGCCAAAACAACGAATAACAAAGGAAATGGTGGTTGATGCTGCCTTTGAGATTGCGCGAAAAGGCGGTATGGAGCAAGTGATCGTCAAGAACATTGCCGAGAAGTTAGGCTGTTCAGTCCAGCCGATTTATAGTTACTGCACCAATATGGAGGGGCTGCGGACCGAGGTAGAACAGAGAGCACGGCAATTTTTACAAGAGTATTTAGCAGCCCATATTGACAAGCGTGATTTGTTTCGTAGTACCGGACATGCGTATGTGCAACTTGCCAAAGAAGAACCATATATTTTGAAGCTATTTGTATTGCAAAAAAGAACGAATGTTTCTTCATTAGAAGAGCTGTATCAGTTGGAAACGAATCCTCAAGTAGCAAAAAGGATTGCCGCCGATTTGAACATTAGCATAGAAACCGCCAAACAGCTACACTTGCATATGCTGATTTACACCATCGGAATCGGCACGATTTTCTCAGTAACGACACCCGGTATTCCACTAGATGAAATCTATGCACAACAGGAAAAAGCGTACGAAATGTTTTTGAAACAGGCAATAAATTCCACAGAAAAATAAGTCGCAGTCCTAACTGCAGGGAGGAGTTCCCCCATGAAAAACGGCATTATTGTTTACCAATCGAAATACGGCGCTGTCAAAAAGTATGTTCACTGGCTTCAAGAAGCAACAGGTTTTTCTAGCGTAGAAACTCCAAAAGCGAAAATAGCTGAAGTAATGGATTATGACACAATTATCTTCTGTGGGGGAATCTATGCTTCCGGCATTGCTGGACTGTCCTTTTTAAAAAAGAATAGCAACCAGCTAAAAGACAAAGAGATACTTATCTTTTGTGCGGGAGCCTCTGCTCCTGAAGAAGATGTTGTGAAAAAACTCAGAGAACAGAATCTCACGGGTCCGCTAAAGGACATTCCCCTTTTTTACGGAAGAGGGCAATGGCAGGAAAGCAAAATGACCTTTTTTGATCGGACCTTAGTGAAGATGTTAAGAAAAGCTGCCGTTAAAAAAGAGCCACATACCTATGACCCACAGACGAAGGCGCTCATGGAAGCCAATGGACAAGATTGTGATTGGACGGATAAAAAGTACTTGGTTCCGTTGGTGAATTATTTGGAACAGGAACTGTTTTGAAAGAGCAAACAAGTTTTTTGAGGTTTTATGAATCAAAGGAACAATGATAAGTCAGAGAAAAAAATGAAGTGTTCTTACTACGCATTTATGTTCTGTTTGCTACCAAGAATTTGCCAATATGTTCTTAGAAAGTTTTCAATCTATTTCTAAAAATCAATGATTAAATCGAATACCGATCACGCATGGGCTGATGTCTTATGTGTGATCGCTTTTTTTGTTTTTACCCACATCGCTTATCCCATTAGAAAAAGAGATGCAACGGCTTCCCTTTTTAGTTTCTCAGTTAACTACATCCAATGAGGTCGTTTTTTTGCTTTGAATGAGGCAAATTTTTGTGAAGCTGAGGGGGACATCAGCTCTTTCAAGTGCTAGAAAAATAAGTTCCGAAGCTATCGCTGGCTTCTTAAAGGTCCTCTTTTTAAATGCCAAAAATCTTCTATTTCGCGCTTTTTCAATGCTTTAAAGGATTTGACACATTGCTGCAAGAAATACATATGGTCGAGAAAAACATCGGTTGCGTATACTGAATCTAAGACAAAAGAAAACCTTGTGAGGTCAACAAAATGTGGATTTTAGCAATTGATATTGGCGGTACTGCTATTAAATGTGGGTTAGTGAATAGTCAGGGGGAACGTAAACAATTGACTCAATTTCCCATGAACAAGGAATATTCCACAGTCACGCAACGTATATGTCGACAGATCGATGCATGTTATGCAGCAGCATTTGATGGCATTGCTATTAGCTCAACGGGACTGGTTGATCCCTGAAGCCAAGAAATCGGCATGACATCCCCTTTATATGAAGGATTTGGTAAAAGACTGGTTAAGCATTTGCGCAGTACATACCAATGTCCAGTGGCTGCCGAAAATGACGGTAACTGTGCGTTATTGGCAGAAAAGTGGTTGGGTCACACTCAAAATTGTGCGTCCTTTGCGACAATTGTTCTAGGTACATCCGTTGGCGGTGGCTTGATGATCGATCATCAACTGGTTCGCGGCAAACACTTACTAGCAGGAGAGTTTGGTTATATGCTTTTTCCGACCGAAAGGAAGGATTGGGAACTTTGGAGCATCGCAGGGTCAACCAGAACCTTAGTAGAGAAAACAGCAAAACGCATCGGAGACCCAACAATCAATGGTCAGCGTATTGATACACTGGTTCAAGAACAAGATCCGCGATGTCTGCCAGTAGTAGCTGATTTTGTCGATAAGCTGGCGGCAGCTTGCTATAGCCTGCAATATATGATTGATCCGGAAATCATCTTGATTGGCGGTGGAATCAGTGCGAGCCGTTTCTTGATCCCACATGTAAACGCACGATTAGCTATGATTGCTGAGCAGATTCCCAGTACTGTTATCGTGCCAAAAATTTGTGCCTGTCGTTTCGGCAATGAATCTAATTTGTTGGGGGCTTGTTATAACTGGTTAAGAATATACAAGCCTGATAGCTGACTTGTAAAAAAGCATTGTTTTTTATTGAAATAAAGCGTATTTTATTAGAGTATCATACATTCTTTTCTCCTAAATAAGTACCGATAAATGAAAGCGTTTTTGAGCTTTCGAAATAACAGAGAATAGGTGATGCAAATGGGAAAGTACACGGAACTGAATCGTCAAAAACTATTTAGGGGAATCATTCGTGCCATCAGCTCTTATTTAATCGTATTTTTAGTGCCTTTTTTAGCCGTGTCATGGATTTGGTATGATACCTCTGTCAAAAGTATCAATGAACAGGTGATGCTGACCGCTAGAAACCAATTGATTCAGTTGAAATATTCTTTAGAAAATACGTTTATTCAATTGAATTATCTGACGCAAAAAATGACCAATGATCATGTTGTCTCATTGACATATTTGCAGCATCCTTACTTGACCAAAGAAGCAAGAGAGGCCATGCAAACATACAAAATCACCAACGACTTAGTCGAAGAAGTCTATTTATATTATAAAGAGTCCCCAGCAACCTTGTATTCAACTGTAGGATCATTCTCTTTTGACACATTTTTGAAAAAAGTACTGCCGAAAAATGAAATGGGCCAGGAACAGTTAGCCGCACAATTGGATTCCTCAGCGCCTACACTGTTGACATTAGAAGGCGCCGGTGAGGAGCAGCGCTATTCCCGTTTCTTTTATATCGTTCCCATTCAAAGTGAAGAGATGACTGTCTATGGCTCAGCGATCTACGAAATCAAAGAGAACAATTTGAAGAGAATTCTTGATCTCAGCAATAACGATGGGATCAGTAACACCTATATTATCAATGATGAGTACCAGTTATTAGCCAGTACCACCAATGATGAGTTAGCGCGCTTTTTAAATCATCCCGAACGCATGAAAAAAGGCATTCAAACAGGACGAATGCGGTTTGAACAATCAACGTATTTTGTTCAAGCGATTGCCAATAATGAATTGAATATTTCAGTGGTAGCCGTTGCTAATCCGAATCAAGCGCTGGCATCGGTCAACCGTGTACAAGAGCAGTTCGTCCTAGTATTTATCGCCATATTGTTTACGGGGATCACCGCAGTCGTGATGCTTGGTTTACGTAGTTATCGGCCGATTCGCAAAATAGAGAATCTGGTTCAGGAGTTTCATCGTGATCCAAAAATGACCCTTCATTCGATGGATGATGTCCATAATACCTTGGCGGCATTTTTGGTTGAGCACCAAGAACTGCATCAGGAAGTCCGCCTGCAAACACCTCATGCCAGAGAGCAAGTGTTGCGCAAATTAATGAGCGGACGTTTTCGGTCCGAGCAAGAACTGGCTTTGCTTTTAGAAGCAGTTCATGTCTGCTTTCCTAAGTCAAATTACTTTGTGATCGCCATCGATACGAAAACTGTGGATTCCAAAGCCAAGCAAGGAGATAAAAAATTTCTGATCGATTATATCGAGGAAATCAAAGAGGCGGATTATACAGCGTATGCGACGGAAATTTTATCCAAAGAAATGCTAGCGTTGACCGTAGGGTTTGTTGATGGCAAAGAACAAAAAGAAATTGTGGATGCCATCGCGGAAAAAATTACCCATGCGATCTCCCTAACACCCACAATGGGTGTCGGTATGACGGTGGATCAACTAACGGCTATTAATGAATCGTATATCGAAGGATTGGCGGCACTGGAAAATCAAGGAAGTCAAGGGAAACAAATCAGCTACTATGCGGAGCTTTCCAAAGAGACCAATCATTTGCCAATCAATTATCCAGACAATCAAAAATTAAAATTGATCCAAGCCTTGAATCAAGGAAATATTGAGATTGCCAGTGAAACGATCCAGCGGTTGATCGAAGAAGGCGAGAGTAAACAGACTTCGCCGCGTGTCCAAAAAATGTATGGTTACTACTTGTTGAATACGATCGCACAAGTCGGCGGTGAATTGGTGGGGGCAGAAGTACTGCATACCGCTTCTGAAAGTGCTGATTTCAACAGCTTGAATCAATTGCAGTCTGCCCTGTTAACGATTGCCCAGCAGATTTGCACGAAGGTGCAGAAACTGCCGCTGGATGATGAGTCGGAAATGAATGAGAAAATCTTCAGTTTTATCCAAGAAAATTACCATTCCTCTCAGCTATCACTAGAATCGGTGGCAGAAGAGGTTGGTGTTTCTGTTTCTTATGTCAGCCGTTTTGTAAAAAAAGAAAGCGGCAAAACCTTCTCCAAATATATTCAAGAACTACGGCTGAAAAAAATCAAAGAGGAACTGATTGAAACAGATTTGCCGATCAAAGAAATTATTCGCAACAATGGGTATTATGATGTTTCCAATTATACGAGAAAGTTCCGAAAAATAGTAGGTGTGACACCAGGGCAATACCGTGAAATGAACCAAAAAATGAGAAATTATTGAAAGTATGAGGGGAAATGAGATGAACAAACAAGTTGATTTAACAGAAGCTCAGCAACGAGCAGCCGTCTTTTTTGAGGAAATAGGTTGGCAGTCGGCGAAAGATCCGTTACCGAAAATAGTGGTCGATCCGCAGCTGGATGCTGATTTTCGATTTGAAAACCAAACAATCAGTGTGTCCTCGCCAGAACATGCCTTTTACGCGTTAACCAAATATGGCCGAGATCAGGCGACGGGTCAATTAGCACAGAAAAGCTATCTAGCAGCGCTTAAAGAACGCTGTCTGATGATCGATATCGGGCGCAAATTCTATTCGCTAGCAGATTTGAAAGCAATCATCCGCAGCATGGCTTGCTTCCAATTCACGCATCTGCAACTTCATTTTTCGGAAAACGAAGGCTTTCGGATTGAATCCCAGCAATTTCCAGAAATTGTTTCGGAAGAATATTTGACCAAGCAGGAGATTCGTGAATTGATTGCGTATGCCCAAAACTATGAAATTGCCATCATCCCTGATTTTGATTCTCCTGGTCATTTGCGGCAAGTATTGGCTCAAAAACCCGAGTGGCAATTACCGACAGCCGATGGCACGCGTGATGATCGAGCACTGAACATTTTGGATTCAGAAGCGGTAGCCTTTATTCAGGAAGTTTATCGGGAATATGCGCAACTGTTTGAAGACAGTACCTATTTTCACATCGGGGCTGATGAGTTTATTGATTTTGACCAGTTAGAAAACTTTCCACAAATGATCGAAGCAGCCCGCGAGCGCTATGGGGAAAAAGCCAGCGGAATCGAAGTTTTTATTGATTATGTCAATGAGCTGGCGGCCTTTGTTGAAAGTCTCGGCTTTGTTGTGCGGGTCTGGAATGATGGTTTTTACCGCTTGAATCGCCAAGAGCAGACAACGTTGACGGAGAATTGCCAAATCTCCTATTGGACCCGTTGGAACCAAAATATGGCGCCGGCGGAAGTCTTTTTTGAAAAGGGCTATACCATGATCAATCACAATGATAATTTTTTCTATTATGTCTTAGGAGAAGCGGCAGGGTATACCTATCCAACTTACGAAAAAATCAGCAATGAATTCCAGTTGACGACGTTTGCCAATGGACAACAAGTTGCACAGGAACAGCTTGCCCAAACACAGGCGATCGCCTTATCCGTCTGGGCGGATGTACCTGAGGCTCAGACTAGCCGTGAAGTGATCCAAGCGATTTTTTGGCTCCAAGCGGCCATTAGCCAAAAAGTTTATAATGAGCCAAACCGACCAAAAGAGACATTTCAAAAGCTTTATGATGGGTGGGAAGCGACCTTCAGCTGATTGTTAGAGGAATTGGGTGAAAGGGCGCATCGCTAACAATCCCTGTTGCTTTCTTTATGCTGAATAAGTATAGCGACAAGTGAAACAACAGCCAATAGTATTTTTGATAAAATGAACGTAACTCCGAGTGAGGGGAGAAATGGAGCAAATAAGTGATCATAGATATTCAACCGTTGAAGAGAAAAGATATTCTTGAAATGGATCAAATGTTTTTAAAGCAAGGGTGGCCTTCTCGCCAGCAGCTCTTGATGGAGTATTTAAATGAGCAAGAAGCGGGGGAGAGATACGTTTTGCTTGCCAAAATAAACAACAAAACAGCCGGGTATTTGACTTTGGTCCCTCTAGCAAAGCACGGGCCATTTAAAGGCTTGTATCCAGAAATTGCGGATTTTAATGTTTTTGAATCCTATCAAAAACAAGGGGTAGGCAGTCAGCTTTTAAAAGCAGCCGAAGAAAAGGCACGAGAAATAGCTGCCGTGGTGACTTTGGGGGTAGGTTTACACACTGGTTATGGATCGGCCCAGAGACTGTATGTAAAACAAGGCTATATTCCAGATGGGTCTGGTGTTTGGTTCAATAATCAGAATTGTGCGATGAATGCGCCTTGTTGCAACAATGACGATCTTGTTCTTTATTTGTCCAAGAAACTTTGACCCTCCCGTGGTAAGTACCTTTAAGGAAGGATTAAGCAAGCAACTCGTCTGGATGTTCTCATCACCTGTTCAACAAGCTAGTTTGCTACTTTCGTATAAGCGAATTTGGGGAGTTCTTGAAAAAATAGCCATAAAAAATGACTAGAAACGATCAGTTTCTAGTCATTTTTTTGTAAAGAAAGTAAGGACAATGTTTTTGTATCAATAAAAATATTCATTTAGCACAGTGCAATAGGCGCTTATGTTTCTTTTAAAGTGATTTCTACCACTGGTACCAACACATCTGGTGGGCAGACGGGTAAGCTGAGAACAAGGTCCTCTTTGTTGATGATGGCTTCCGTTGAAGTGAGAACTTCCTCGGGATCAAATCCTCGATAAAACAACTCGGAACCATCATGTAAGAAACGGATATGCTTCACGCATCCTGCAAGTCCCGGAAGATGCAAGGATTTGTAGGGGTAGGAGAAGAGGTGCAAGTAAAGTTTATTCCCGTTTTGGGTGTAGCGACTGTCAATAGGCGGTTGAAAAGAGCTGGCACCACAGCCGATAATCGCTTGCTGATGATAATGCATCCATGAACCGATGGCTTCTAAATGGCTGCGAGTTGGTAAGTTGATTTCTCCACGAGCAGTCGGGCCGATATTTAAGAGAAAGTTCCCATCTTTTGCTACTGTGTCAATCAGCATTTTGGTCATCATTTCACTGGATTTCCAGTGCTGAGCATCACGATCATAGCCCCACGTTTCGTACATCGTTTGGCACGCTTCCCATATTAAAGGCAATCCATCCGCTTCTAATGGTTTGTCTGGTTGGAATTGCTCAGGGGTGGTAATCCCGCGGCCCAAATCCAAACGGTCATTCAGCAGCATGTTCGGTTGCAGGTTTCGACAAATTTTTTCGATCCGTTCGCTATCCCAATCGGCGGCACCTTTGCCTTTTGACCAGCCCCAATCTCTATGACTATATGGAAAATCAAACCACATATAATCAATGGTCCCATAATTGGTCAATAGTTCGGTGACTTGACCAGCCAAAAAATCTTGATAACGGCGCATGTCCCGCTGGTCATTGGTTTGACGGGATTGAATAGTCTCTCGTTGCGGATGCAGGCCGTCGAGCGTGAAATCTGGATGATACCAATCGATCAGCGAATGATACAGTCCGACCTTAATGCCGACCTTGCGAAATGCCGGCAGCAGTTCTGCTAAGAGGTCTCGCTTGAATGGGGTGTTGGTTACTTTGTAGTCGCTGAGCGCGGTGTCCCAAAGGGCAAAGCCTTCATGATGTTTCGTCGTGAAGACCATGTATTGAAAACCGGCCTTCTTTGCGGTTTGAGCCCATTCCTCCGCGTTGAAAAGATCAGGATCAAACTGAGAAAAATAGTTCTCGCGATAGGTGGTAGGTTCAATTTTTTCTGTCGTCATAAACCATTCGTGTCGAGCGCCAATACTGAATAGGCCGAAATGGATGAATAAGCCAAACCGATCATGGAGAAACCAGTTTGGGTCAGGGTAGTTGGCAGGCCAATTCCTATACGTTCTCATTAAAAATCACTCCTTTTTCACTCACTTAAAGAAATTCTGTATTCGTCATGACTGTTTCTTGAATTTTCCAGCCATCTGCTTCCTTAACGAAAGTATGGTAAGCCTCTGTGATGTGATCACGGTAGGAAGAATCTTTTGGGCTGATCGTTTTCTGTTGCGCCGCGACCAGCATGGATTCTGTCTCTTGTTTAACGACTTCAAAAGAAAGCAGCGTGTGCTGCAGCTGTTCTTCTGCAAAAAAAGCAGCCAATTCTTGGGTCGTCTCTGCTCGCGCCGCTGCCACGAGCGTGGCGGCATAAGCTGTCGCGTCTTGGTCAGAGGCTGCTTGTAAATTTTCTTTCAGCACTGCCAAACAAGCCTCCGCCGCTGCTTGATTTGTAATATTACCTGTCATCTCCAGTTTTTCTGAAGGTTGGGCATGAACTGGAGCAGAAGAATCGGTTGTTAGAAAATAGAGAAAGAATAGGCTAACAACAGCCAGTAAACTCACGATGATGGTTCGGCGCAGCAAGGATGTTTTCATAATTTCTCACTCCTTCTTTTAAACATCAGAAATTTTCCCCGCACTATAGATTCCATGAAATAAATTGCGACCCACAGAAGTACTGCCGCTGAAAGGGGTCACCATTGGTAAGGACGGTTGAGTTAATTCTTCCAAAGTATCGAGCTCCCCGTCCAAGAAGGCAGTAAGCCGCCAGAGTGTCGTGTCGCAGCGCATCAGCAAGGCGCCGTAGCGCAGATCGATACTCTCAAAACCGAAAGGTCGATTCCAGTCAAACCAGACTTGACGATGGGCTTCATAAAGGGATTGCAAGGCGGATTTATAGACACTGAGCTCATCGACTGCTTGGCGCAGTCCGCTGCGATCCTTGCTTTTATAGGCACTGGTGATTTGGTTGGTAATGCAGGCTTTTTGTGCCAAAACATCAGCCAGCTGCTGATAAAAGGCAAACATCGTTTGTGTGTCCCGTGTTGCTTTCACAGCGGCCAACTCTTGAGCCAATGCTTGATAGTGGGATGCTAAAGAAAGATCGGTTAAGTTTTCATGATACAAACCATACAGCAAGTCTTGGTAGAGCAGCAGCTTGCTGGGGTTTTCTCCGTGAGGATTATTTTCTGGTACACCTGCAGTTTGATCAAAGCGATCAAGCAGTAAAAAGTCGTTGGCTATTGATTGGTGAAAGAGCTGAAATTTTTTAGTTAAATTCTCTAACGAAAGGTCGTTTCCAAACTGCGCTTCACTGAAATATTGCAAACCTAGTAGCGCAGCAATCAACGGTGTTTCAGCTCCGTCGTCGCCCCAAAGTGTGGCATAGACTTCCTGAACATCGTTTTCTTTGGCGGCTTGCAAGGCATGACGCATGGTGGCGAAACTTTTGCCATAGTTCGGCGCCAAACCGTTCCAAGTCCAGATACCTCCAGCAAAGACGATCGGCTGTTTTAATTCCCGATGTTTCGCAAACATTCGCTGATAAGAGGCATGATCATGGTGGTAATAATCCCAGTAAACCATTTTGACAGCAGGAAGGTCAGTAAACAATTCTGTTGGAAAACACACGTCTGGATCGTAATAATCACCAGTAGGTGCACCGATCCTAAAAAACATATCGCTCCACATCATCGGCTTAAAACCCACGTTTTGACAAAGCATAGCTACCCGCTGCAGATGTTCGGCCATAATTGAGAAACGGTCTTTTAAACCGTGCAATACCAAATATTTTCCTTTCCCCAATTGGTGAGCTTCATCCATGCCAATGTGTAGCTGATCCGTCGTAAAACACGAACGGATCGCTGCTTCCAAAAAGGTATACGTTTCTTCTTCTCCCACCAGTAAAATATCTTCCGTGTCCCGAATGTTTTTAGCAAATCCCCATTTTAAGGGATTCGTTAAGTGTGCCAATGTTTGAATCGCTGGAATCAAAGTTACACCTATAGATTGCGCATAGCTATCAAGCTTCTTTAACTCAACTTGTGTATAACGGCCTCGTAAATGACCAAAATAAGGATACTCTGGAATTTCATAAGTGTCTTCCATATAAAGCATGAGGTGATTAAGCCCCATCTTGCTTGTCAATAGAATAAAGCGTTGCAGTTTTTCAACGGTCATTACTGCATTGCGGGACAAATCGATCATTGGTCCAATTGCTTCAAAATGAGGGTGTTCCTCCAGGATATAGACAGGGCGGTCCTCATGCAACCACAAGGTCAACGCCCGAAACAAATGGGCTTTTTCTTGATAGTAAATGATTGTTTCTAGCGGACCGTGGCAAATTTTCAGAGAACCGGGCCGTTGAATCAGCTGTAATGGATGCCCTTGCGGTGATTCTCGCAACGCTAGTTCCGGTAGTATGTGACTAAAAAAATCATCAAGGTTTTCATTACTTTGGATAAAAATGTCTTTCATCACGAACGTCCCTTCTTAAGTTTCTTTTATCAGCAATGATTCTGAACGTTGGATCGCTTGAAAAGAGAACCAACTATTGGGAAAAAGGAAAAAAGGAACAAAGCCGATGACTAATAAAATCGGTAAAAAAGTCAAAATGATTGTAGTTACTAAGATTCCCAAAATCATCGCAATCGTTTGGGGAACACTGATAACCATCAGTATTACCGCTTGTTTAAAATAGTGAAGAAGGGGCAAGTCATAACGCAAATACACTGGCAGCAGATACAAGCTGATCAAAAGGGCACTGATAAACAATAGCAGCAAAAAAAAGTGAAGCAAGCTATTTTGGATAAAGGTACTAGAGATGCGCAATTCTAGCCATAAGAAAAGCAGCAAACCCACTTGCATGGCTCCTAATTGATTGGCGCGACGGAAATTTTTTTTCACGACAGTTCTGAACCAAGACTTCAAAGCCGCTGGTCGTCCCTTTTTTTGGAAACTGTCGAAAAAAGCTTGAATGATCGTAGCGGTGGCAGGAAAAATCCCTAAAAATATCCCGTATCGCAAAACCCAATAGAACCAAAGAAACTGCAATTTTAGGCAATGGAGGAGCCATTCACCGACTTGATAGGAAACATGATAAAGACCATTGGATTGTTTCATAAGATCCTCACTTTCTTACGGATAACCATATTGTATCCGCTTTAATTATTGTTCTTATCGTACCATTGATCCATGGATAGTGGGTATGGATGAAAAAAACCACACATCTCATACAGGAAAAACACAGCAAATATGTTTGACCCGCTTTATTTCTCCTCACGTTTTTATGGAAGGAAGCTTTCTTCATTACAAATGTTACAAACGCTCTTGCTTGGTTTAACACAGTGAAAAAAGTTACATATTGTTAGATGGACTTTTTTTCGCTTACATTTAGAACAAAGAAAGGAGTGCAAATGCATGACAAAAATTCGCGGCGATATTGAAGAAGCCAAGGAGAGAGAGCAAGCAGCGTGGGTCCCAGAAACAGAAATGCTCAAGCAGCGTCTGGAATGGTTTCAAGACTTGAAATTCGGAG
This sequence comes from Enterococcus sp. S53, assembly GCF_016516865.1. Lineage (NCBI taxonomy): Bacteria > Bacillati > Bacillota > Bacilli > Lactobacillales > Enterococcaceae > Enterococcus > Enterococcus sp. S53. The sequence continues at coordinate 13,201 of NZ_JACVUH010000009.1, read as the reverse complement.
TGATCTTCCATTATGGGCTGTATGCCGAAGCGGGGATCGTTGAATCATGGCAATTATCTGAAAAAGATGAATGGGCTAGAGAAAACCAGCCCTATCGAGAAACTATCGAAGCACTACGTTTGGATTATTGGCAGTTGATCAATCAATTTGAGCCGAAGAAGCTGGATACCCGCAAATGGGCCAAGATCTGTAAGGATGCAGGATTTAAGTACTGTTTGTTCACGACAAAGCATCATGACGGGTTTTCGATGTTCAATACTATGGAATCAGAGTTTAAAATCGGTGGGAAATTAAGTCCCTTTAAACGCGATATATTGCAAGAAGTGTTTACGGCATTTCGAGAAGTAGGGATTGCAACAGGAGCCTACTATTCTAAAGCTGACTGGTATTCTCCTTTTTACTGGTTGGATGATGATACGGTCAAAGGCCGTCATGCCAGCTACGACACCCACCTTCATCCAGAAATCTGGGCGCGCTATGTGTCGTTTGTGCATCGCCAGATTGCAGAGATTACTTCCAATTACGGAAAAGTCGATTTTCTTTGGTTAGATGCCGGTTGGTGCGGACAAGGCAAAGAAGACCTACAAATGGATCGTTTAGCTGAGATTGCGCGTGAGAAACAGCCGGAATTGATCATCGTTGATCGGATGATGGGTGGCCGTCATGAAAATTATGTGACACCGGAACGCAAAATTCCTGCATTAGCGGAAATTCCTAAAAAAGTTTGGGAAAGCAATATCCCGATTGGGAATGATTGGGGCTATGTGCCGAATGATACCTTCAAGAGCAGCCAAGAACTGCTGGAAACCTTGATTGATGTAGTCAGCAAAGGGGGAAATTTGATTTTAGGTGTTGGCCCAACACCTGAGGGCGAATTTACATTCGAAGAGACCCAACGCTTAGAAGAAATCGGCCATTGGTTGGCGCTATATGGTGAAGGCATCTATGAAACGCGGGCGAGACCAACAGCTTGGCCAAATGAATGGCATTTGACCTATCAAAAAGACGGCAAGGCTCATTTTGCATTTCGCAGTATCGCTGCAGTGGTTTGCGAACAGATTCCTTTAACAGAGATCGGCGCAACTGAAGAAGACGAGCTAATTGATCTAGCTACTAAAAAACCGTTACCAATCTATAAAAATGCTGATGAACCGTATCTCTTATGGTCGGATATCAGCCACCCGAACGTTGGGGCAGTTGGGATTCGCGTTTCGACACATAGGGAAAAAAATACACATTGATTTGAAAACGAATACAATTCATGATAAGGCTAACACCAAGCAAGGAGAAGGAAGAATGGAAACAGCGCCAATCAGACAAACCGTTTCAGTACCTAAAACAAAGAAACAAGATATAAAAATGAAGATCAAGAAAAATCGGCAATTGTACTTGTTTGTGTTACCAGCATTTTTGATTATTTTGATTTTCTCTTATGGACCGATGTATGGAATCATTATTGCATTCAAGGATTATATGCCATCATTAGGGATTTTGGGCAGTCCTTGGGTTGGATTTAAACATTTTCAACGTTTCTTCGATTCCTATTATTTTTGGGAACTTATCAAAAATACTTTAGGAATCAGTATCTATTCATTGGTTGTCGGTTTTCCGCTGCCGATCATCTTGGCATTGGCTTTGAATGAGATCAAAGACGGCCCGTTTAAAAAAATTACCCAAACAGTCACTTATGCCCCAAACTTTATTGCTGTGGTGGTCATGGTTGGTATGGTCATTGCTTTCTTATCTCCCTCAACAGGGATCATCAATCACCTATTAGAATTTTTGGGTTTCGAGCGGATCAGCTTTATGACCAATCCCCGTTGGTTTAAAACGATTTATGTCCTGTCCGGGGTTTGGCAAGGAACGGGATGGGGGTCGGTGATTTATCTGGCAGCTCTATCTGGAGTCGATACGCAACTGCACGAAGCGGCAACGATCGATGGCGCGTCTCGTCTGCAACGCGTTTGGTATATCAATATTCCAACGATCATGCCCACGATGGTGATCTTATTGATCATGAGCTTCGGCAGCTTGATGTCAGTTGGGTTTGAAAAAATCATCTTGATGCAGAATCCTTTGAATATGCAATCCTCGAATGTGATTGCGACCTTTGTATACCAGCAAGGGCTGTTAGATGCGCAGTACAGTTTTGCTGCGGCAGTCGGCCTGTTTAACTCACTGATCAATTCCGTATTGTTGATCGTAGTCAATCATATTGCCAAACGTTTAAGCAATTCTAGTCTATTGTAGGAAGGAGGACCAAAAGTGAAAACAACTTCTTTAATAAAAGATACCCGTGCTGATAAAATCTTTTTGATCTTTGTTTATGTGTTTTTAGCAATTTCATTGCTGATCGTTTTATATCCGCTGATCTATATCGTCAGCGCTTCGATCTCAAATCCGCATCTGGTAAACTCAGGTGAAATGTGGCTTTTGCCAAAAGGAATCACCTTCGAAGGCTATCGAACATTATTGGGCAACAGCAGTATCTGGCGTGGCTATTTGAACACGATCTACTATACAGTGTTAGGAACATCGATCAATCTATTGGTAACTTTGCCTTGTGCCTATGCGTTATCGCGAGAAGATTTTTATGGGCGACGGGCCTTCACCAATTTTATGCTGGTCACCATGTTCCTGTCTGGTGGCTTGATTCCCAGCTATTTGCTGATTCGCAGCTTAGGCATGCTGAATACCGTTTGGGCATTGGTGATTCCGGGGGCCGTCTCAGTTTACAATGTGGTTGTTACACGAACGTTTTTTCAATCCACAATTCCGCGAGAGATGGAAGAAGCAGCGATTGTGGATGGTTGTTCCGATTTTCGGCTATTCATGCAGATCGTTTTACCATTATCAACGCCGATCATTGCGGTAATGGCTTTGTTCTATGGCGTCGGACATTGGAACAGCTTCTTTAACGCATTGATCTATCTTTCTGATCGATCGATGTACCCGCTGCAGATGATTTTAAGAGAAATTTTGATTCTTCAAGATATGTCTTCAAATACCGTCAGCAATGTGACTTCAGAAATGGCGAACATGCTATATAGCAAACAGCAACTCGCTCAAGTCATCAAGTACGGTGTCATGATCGTTTCTTCGTTACCGGTAATCATCGTCTATCCGTTCTTACAAAAGTATTTTGTCAAGGGCATGATGGTCGGTTCAATTAAAGGATAAAAAAATCAAAGGAGGAAGAAAATGGGATTAAAAAAGAAACTTTTAGGAATGGCGGGTGTCGCTTTATGCAGTACCCTCGTCTTGGGTGCCTGCGGCAATTCTTCAGATGAGGGAACTGGAGAAAAGAAAGAGGTTGCTATCAATCATGACAGCCAATTTCCAATCATCAAAGAAGGCGAAGAGCTGACCTTGAATATCATGGCACCAGGTGTGGGAATGGCCGAGTGGGAAGACATGCCGACGCTACAGGATTACCAAGAAAAAACCGGTATCAAATTGACTTATACGACACCGCCATCGGCTGACTTTAGTACGAAACTGAACTTAGCCTTTGCTTCCGGCGACTTGCCGGATATCGTTTACGGTGCTGGTTCGCAAGCACTGACGGCTTCGATGGAGATCGATTACGGTTCACAAGGGATTTTACTTCCCTTAGAGGAGTATATCACGCCAGAAATCATGCCAAATCTTTATGCACTGACGCAAGAAGATCCTTCTATTTTAAAATCGATCACCACGCCAGATGGGCACATTTACTCCTTGCCAATGATCTCGCGGAATGCGACTTCAATCTGGTGGCAAGGCCCGATGTGGTACAACGGCACGTGGCTAGATAATTTAGGCGTATCAGAACTGCCGAAAACCACGGAGGAACTGCAAGAATTGTTGACGCGTTTCAAAGACGAAGATCCTAACGGAAATGGTCAAGCAGACGAGATTCCATTGACGGATGTCGATATGAACTCGACACGTGTTTGGTTGATGGCCGCCTTTGGCTTACGGACTCGCGGGATTCAAGTGGACGATGATGTGGTCTCCTACACACCGACATCAGAAAACTACAAAGCATTCTTGGAATACATGAATACACTGTACGATGAAGGATTACTAGATAAAGAAGTTTATGGACAGTCCGATGAGCAGAAAAAAGCGAAGGGTGAAAACAATCAACTAGGGCTTTTTGCCGACTATTTCAGCTTCTTTACTACTGGTCGCAGTGAGGCAGAGGCAATGAACGATCCAATGTTCCAACCGTTGACCTCTGAATGGGCACCAGAAGCCAAGATTCCTGGCAGTCCACGAATCTCCCGCGGAACTTTTGCATTGACCAATGTCAATCCTTCCCCAGAAGCTTCCATGCGTTGGGTGGATTACTTCTATTCGGAAGAAGGTACAAAATATATTGAACAAGGGCCAGAAGGTGTTCTTTGGGAGTACCAAGAAAATGCGGATGGCGAAAAAGTCCGGGTTTATGTGGATGGCATTGATACAGATAACACGGAAGACGAACGCGGCAAAATCACGCCGGCGTATGGATTGACTACACCAAACATTGTCATTGATACAACAGGCGAATACCATATCCGCAAAACGGCTGATGAAGAACCAGATACTCGTTTTAGTGATTGGGTTGCACAAGAAACGGCAGAAAAGATGGAAGACATCGCTGAAGTACCATTCCCGCTACTGTATTTAACGATTGAAGAAAATGACAAAGTAGCAGCCACTGCCACTGATTTGACAACTTATGTAGAACAAATGGAAGCGAAGTTTATCACAGGTGTCGAGCCATTAGACAATTGGGACGATTATGTGAAAACGATCGAAGCAATGGGCATTGACGAATATGTCGAAGTCTATCAAACGGCCTATGACCGCTGGAAAGCAAACTAATATCATACGATAAGGGAAACGGGTCGAGACAATCAATCTCCACCCGTTTTTTTTCAAAAAATAGATAGAGGAGTCAAAAGAAAAATGAGAGTTATGCAGCCTTACGAGTTTGAACGCATCCGAAAAATTTTCTACAAATTAAAACAGTACCGTGTACGCTATCAACAGCCAATAGACCCGCTTTTTTTAAAACAAGAGGATTGGGTACCGTATGAACAAGGGAGTTATTTCGGAGAAAAAAACACCTATTATCAGTTGAAAGGCAGCTTTCAAGTTCCCGCTGACTGGGTAGGGAATCCTTGTGTCGTCTTACAAGTCTATTCAAGTCTCTCAGAGTGGGACAACACCACCAATCCCCAAATCAAAATTTATTTGGACGATACCTATGTCCAAGCTATCGATGTCAATCATCGAGAGGTCACTTTGGCTGAAGGATATCAACAAAAAGCAGTCAAACTGAAGATTGATCTGTTCTCGGGCCGTTCCGATAAACCATTCCCACTGCATATCAACTTATTGGCATTGGATCCTGTCGTCAATGAACTCTGGTTTGATTTTTATACGCTGTTTGATAGTTGGCGTGCCATTCGTGCCTTTGGCGGTGACGAAGCATTTTATCAACAAGTCCTTGGTCAAGTCGCCAATGTCTTGGATTTTCGTACGCCCTACTCAGCGGCATTTTATGAAAGTCTCGCAAAAGCCAAGCAACTGCTTGCGTCATGTTACTTACCAGCGCATACACCAAAACAAAAAGTGACGGCTGTCGGCCATACCCACATCGACTTGGCGTGGCTTTGGACGGCACAGCAAGCTATTGAAAAAGGCGAGCGCAGTTTCCAGACGGTCTTGAAATTGATGGAGGAGTATCCAGATTACACGTTTTTTCAAAGCCAACCACAACTGTATCTCTCCATGAAAACACATTATCCTGAACTTTACGCTGCAATCAAAGAAAAAGTTCGAGAAGGAAGATGGGAAGTTGACGGGGCGATGTGGGTGGAAGCTGATTGCAATTTGACTTCAGGGGAATCGCTGGTTCGTCAGATCCTTTATGGCAAACGGTTTATGAAAGAGGAATTTCAAGTCGATAGCCGCATCTTATGGCTACCGGATGTCTTCGGTTATTCAGCCGCCTTACCGCAAATTTTACGCAAAACAAATACGCCCTACTTTATGACGACGAAGCTGTCATGGAACCAGTTCAATCAAATTCCTTTTGATTCTTTCTACTGGCAAGGAATTGATGGCAGCCGCGTTTTGACGCATTTTATTACCACCATCAGTGAAGGGTACAGTCCCAGAGATTATTACACGACATATAATGGATTGCTAGATCCTTACACGATCAAAGGCAGTTTTGAACGTTATCAGCAAAAAGATCAGCACGACGAAATTTTGATTGCCTATGGGTACGGTGACGGTGGCGGAGGCCCGACGAAAGAGATGCTAGAAGTCCAGAAACGGCTGCAAAAGACACTGCCAGATATGCCGACGATTACTGGCAATCATGTGGGGGGCTTTTTTGATCGACTGGCAGATTCTTTTAAGGAAAAAACTGGCCCGGTCTGGTACGGCGAATTGTACTTTGAATACCATCGTGGAACACTGACTTCGATTGGCAAAAACAAGAAGGCCAATCGCCAAGGAGAATTTTTCTTACAGACGATTGAAAAACTTTATAGTATTTGTGCAATCAATCGTTATCCGCAAGCTGAATTAGAACAACTTTGGAAACAGCTGCTATTTAATCAATTCCATGACATTCTACCGGGAAGCTCGATCAAAGAAGTTTATGATCAGACGGATCAAGAGTATCAACAGCTCTTTGATAAAGGCTGCAAGCTGATCGAAGCTTTGATTCCAGCGGCGCAAGCAGCCGAAGCTAAGTCATGGCATGTCTTTAATCCGCTGGGACAAGAGCGGACGGGTCTGGTCTATTTAGACGATCAGACAGGGATCAAAGAAGCTTACCTGACTCAGCGGACCTATGATGACCGGCTCTTAGTCAAAATTCCCGCCATGGCTGGATTGAGCTGCAAAACACTGACCCCTGTCTCAGCTGTGCCTCAATCAAAGCAAGTGGCAATGCGGCTGGAGGAATCGTTTGAAACGGTTGATTTTAAAGTGATTTTTGACGAACACTTTGACATCATCTCTTTATTTGACAAACGGCAGCAGCGAGAAATCGTGCCAAAAGGAGAGCGGTTGAATCAGTTAGTGGCTTACGAAGATCTGCCAATGGATTATGATGCGTGGGACATTGATATTTATTACCAGAAGAAGCCTTATCCTGTGAAGCAAGTTCTCTCAGCTGAGGTTGTTGAGCAAGGGGAGATTCGCGATACCTTGAAGATCAAACGTCAGTTTGAAGATTCTTTTATTACGCAATGGCTGCATTTTTACCATGGCACCGGAAGAATCGATTTTGAAACAACGGTTGATTGGCATCAGCATCAACTGCTGTTAAAGGCATTGCTGCCGATTGATGTTAACACATTGGAAGCAACGTTTGATATTCAATTCGGGCAGGTAAAACGGCCTGTGCATCAAAACACGACATGGGACCAAGCGCGTTTTGAGAGCTGTGGACAAAAATGGGTAGATCTCTCAGAAGGGAATTATGGGGTTAGTATTTTGACGGATTCGAAATATGGGTTCAATACGGATTATCAAAAAATCGGGCTTTCTTTGATTAAATCGCCGATCGATCCGTATCCTGAAGCAGATCAAGGCCTTCATGAGTTTACCTATTCCTTGTACGCCCACGAAGGAACTTGGCAAGAAGCGCAAACGATGGAAGAAGCATTGGCATTAAATGTTCCCGTTCTGACGGTTCCAAGGGTGTCACAACTATCAGGGGATGCTTTTCTAGCAGTCGACCAAAAGAATGTCTTACTGGATACGGTGAAAAAAGCCGAAGATGAAGAGGCACTGATCGTGCGGTTGTATGAATATCACAATCAAACCACCGCCTGTCAAATGCGCTGCCAGAAAAGAATCAAAAAAGCGGTTTTGACGAATCTTTTGGAAGAAACCGTCGCTGAACTGCCGGTGGAGCCGCTGGATGCCCAAAGCATCACAATCCATTTCCAGCCTTTTGAGATCCAGACCATCATGCTTTATTTAGAAGACTAAATAGAAATGGAGAAGCATATGATTGAGACACTTTTACGGCAAATGACATTGAAAGAAAAAATCGGCCAGCTGAATCAGCGTCTGTATGGTTGGGAAGTTTACGAAAAAAACAATGGAAAAATTATTTTAACTGAAACCTTTAAAAAAGAAGTAGCTCGTTTTGGCAGTCTTGGCTGGATCTACGGCGTGTTTCGGGCTGATCCTTGGTCAGGTAGAAATCAGCAAACCGGCCTGACGACCACGGAGTCCTATGAGCTATCCCTTATGATTCAAACTTATTTGCAGGAGCACACTCGGCTGGGGATTCCGGCCCTTCTCAGTGAAGAGTGTCCTCACGGTCACCAAGGTTTGGAAGCGACGACGTTTCCGGTCAATTTTAGTGTTGGTTCTAGTTGGAACCCAGAGCTGTATCAAGCGGCCCAAACCATCACTGCTCAAGAGATTCGGGCAAAAGGGGCCCATGTCGGCTTGGTTTCCGCATTGGACATTGCTAGAGATCCTCGTTGGGGGCGAACAGAAGAATGTTTCAGTGAAGATCCGTTTTTGACCAGTAGCTTTACCAAAGCAGCCGTCAGAGGGTTACAAGGATCAAAAGCAACGATTGAAAAACAGAACGTTTTAGCGGTGTTAAAGCACTTTGCTGCCCAAGGTGCAGGAATGGGGGGACACAATGCAGGGCCAGTGGCAATCGGTGATCGGGAATTCCGCGAGATCCATCTGCCACCAATGAAAGCGGGGATTGCTGCTGGGGCCTTGGGGTGTATGGCTGCATACAATGATCTAGATGGTGTTCCTTGCCATGCTAATGCTTATTTGTTACAAGAGGTTTTACGAGAAGAAAGTGGCTTTACGGGAATTGTGATGGCCGATGGGTGCGGGCTGGATCGGATTGCTGACTGGCTGGGGAGCCGCCCACAAGCGGCCGCCAAATCCTTGACCAGCGGTGTGGATGTTAGTTTATGGGATGAAGTTTTCCCAGTGTTAGAAGAAGCTGTCCTTGAGGGGCTGATTGCGGAAACGGCGATCGATGATGCAGTCCGCCGTGTGCTTCTTTTGAAAGAAAAACTTGGCTTGTTTAAAGAAGCAACGCCCCATGTTTCATTGCCCCGTAAAGAAAAGGCGCAACAAGTTGCCTTGAAATTGGCGGAGGAATCGATTGTTTTACTAGAGAACAATGGCATTTTGCCTTTGAAGAAAACGCGACAAAAGATTGCCGTCATCGGTCCTCACGTTAAACAGCTCTATCATCAGCTGGGGGATTATACGCCATTCAAGGAAGAAACAACATGTACGACCCTTTGGGAAGGTTTGACCAGTTTAAGTACGCATCAAGCTGACTTCTTCTACGAGAAAGGCTGCGAAATCTCTAGTGGCACACTGGCTCAACGAAGGCAAGCCTGTCAGATTGCAGAAACAGCGGATGTCATCTTAGTGACGATCGGCGGCTCCAGTGCCCGTGATTTCACAACGGATTTTGACAAAAACGGTGCCGCCTTAAGGGGATCTCAGGAAATGACCAGTGGAGAAAACATCGACTTGGCTACCCTCGATTTGCCGCAATGCCAGTTGGATTTACTGTTTGCGTTGAAGAAGAGTCAAAAGCCGCTGATTGGGATCGTGATTTCCGGTCGACCGCATTGCTTAGCACCTTTGCAAGACTTGTTCGATGGACTGCTTTACGCTGGCTATCCCGGCCAATATGGAGGGGAAGCGATTGCTCGGATTCTTTTTGGCGAAACGGTTCCTAGTGGGAAATTAGCAGTTTCTATTCCTGATACGGTTGGACAGCTGCCAGTCTGTTATAATTATCGCAACACAGCGTTTCAAAAAGACTACCTCGATCAAAACGGCGCACCAGTATATTCTTTTGGTTATGGTCTTAGTTATGCCTCTTTTACTTGCAGCGCGGTTTCGGCTGAATATGCAGGTGAAGGCATTATCGTTAGCGGCACACTCGAAAATCATTCGGCAGTTTCTGGCAAAGAAGTCATTCAATGTTATCTAAAAGAGTACACAAAAGCATATGTGCCGAGGAAAAAAGTCCTGTGTGGCTTTCAAAAAGTATGGGTGCCTAATCAAGGGCAAGTAGCTTTTCAACTCGTGATCGATGAAGCATCATTGCAGCAGCTGGCAATTTCTTTAAAAGTTACTGCATCGTTTTGTCTGGAAGTCGAAACAGCAGGTCAGCAGTATCGATTTTTATTTCAACGATCCAACCCTGACCGTACGTGGCAGGTAACTAAGAAAGGAGCAAAAGAATGATTCACTTTCCAAAAAACTTTTTATGGGGAGCGGCCGCGTCAGCACCGCAAACCGAGGGGGCTGCGGCTGTTGACGGCAAAAGTCCCTCTACATGGGACAAATGGTTTGAGTTAGAGCCGTCACGCTTTTACGATGGTGTCGGACCAAGCGACACTTCAAATACCTACTATCAATACCGTGAAGACGTGGCAAACATGAAGGCCATGAACTTAAATTCCTATCGGACATCGATTGCATGGACCCGCTTATTACCAGACGGAAAAACATTGAATCAGACGGCAGTAAAGTTTTATCGGGCATATTTTCAGGAAATGCTGGATCAAGGCATCGAACCGATCATTAATTTGTTTCATTTTGACATGCCTTGGTGGCTGATGGAGAAAGGAGGCTGGGAAGCCAGGGAATCCGTTGACCATTTTGCATTTTATGCAAAAACTGCTTTTGAACAATTCGGCGATTTAGTGAAAAAATGGGCGACCTTTAATGAACCATTGGTGCATATTGAATGTGGGTATTACGGAGATGCTCATTGGCCGCAAGTGCGTGATTTCAAGCGGGCGATCCAAGTGGGTTATCATACTTTGCTAGCTCATGCGAAGGCGGTTGCTGAGTTTCGTAAACTCGCACTTCCTGATGGAGAAATCTGTATCATTTTGAATTTGTCACCTGTTTATCCAAAAAGCCGAGAAGCGGCTGATCGAGAAGCCGCTGAATGGGCGGACCTCTTGTATATTCGCAGTTTTTTGGACTGTGTCGTTTATGGACAATTTCCTGAAAAACTAACGAGCTTGTTCAAGGAGCATCAATTGACCCCTGAATATGAGGCAGCAGATGCGGAAGTTTTTCGTGAAAATACCGTAGATTTTATCGGTTGCAATTATTATCAACCGTTGCGGATCCAGGCACCACTTCCGCAGAAGGCAGCATCCGGTCCCTTTGAGCCGCGTCAGTTGTTTCGTGGGTACGATTGGCCAGAGAAAAAAATCAATCCTCATCGTGGCTGGGAAATCTATCCAGAAGGGATCTACGATATTGCGATGCGTCTGAAGAATGACTATCAAAACATGCCATGGTTTATTTCCGAAAATGGCATGGGGGTGTCAGAGGAAGAACGGTTCATGGATGCCACGGGGCAAGTCAATGATACGTATCGGATTACCTTTGTTGAAGACCATTTGCGTCAGCTGCATCGCGCGATCGAAGATGGGTCACCTTGTTTCGGCTACCATATGTGGACCTTTATGGATTGCTGGAGCTGGTTGAACGCTTATAAAAACCGCTATGGTTTTTATCGAGTAGATTTGAAGAATAACTTCGAGCGTTATCCCAAAGCGTCCAGTTTTTGGTTGGCAGAAGTAGCTGCTAAAAATGCCATTGATTGATCAAAGTGTCCGATTAGAAGCAAAAATACCGCAGGAACATGTTCCTGCGGATTTCTTTTGGGTATGAACATTTTACAAATACTTCTCACGAAAATCAGCGATGGCTTGGCGTGACGCGTAGATATTGCGTGCCAGCTTTTCATTTTTACTTAAAAAGACATAGAAAAGGACATCGACCGCTAATAGGTGGGCGATGATTGAATTGGTAGCGGCACTCCGCTGGTTGGCTTCTTTGGAACGGGACACTTGCAGGGGAACATCCGCCAACTTCGTCAACGGGTTGCTGCCAAAGCGGGTGAGTGACAGGATCGGAACGCCAAGATTTTTAGCGATTTCGGCTAAGTGAACCATCTCAGGCGTGTGTCCACTGTTGGAAATGACCCAGACCAGACTTTTTTTCTCGTTTTTGACAAGTTGCGGCAACAAGAGATTGTAGTCATTTTCAAACACGACGATCTTGCCTAAACGAGTCCATTTTTGTTGGATATCTTGTGCGATCAAAGAGGAGGCACCGATTCCGCAGACAAAAATGCGTTCACGAGTCGCAATCAGTTCAGCGGCAGCCAACATCAGCTGTTCTTCTAATAATTGGGCCGTCTCATTCATGGTCACCTGGGCATTGTGGCTCAATTTTGAGGTGATGGCATGAAAGGGCTCGTTTAATTCAACATCGGCATAACCTAAATGCTCATTGGCATTGTGGCGCAAGCCGGATTCGGCAGATAATTGTATTTTTAAATCTGTCAAACTAGCAAAGCCGGTTTTTTTCGCAAAACGTACAACGGTTGGTGCACTGATCCCAGTGGCTTCTGCTAATTGACTCGCAGTCATCGACGGCACTTTTTCAGGATTGGCCTCCATGAATGCGAAGAGTTTCTTCTCAGAAAGCGATAATTCATTTTTCATGCTCTCGATTCGGGAAAGAACGCTCATCCTTACACTTCCTTTAGATAGAGTAGTATCCTAAGTATAACATAAGTTTTGGAGGAGCTTTCAAAAGAAACGAAAAGAATAGGTAGATAAACTTGCTTTTTTACTTAGAATCAAGTAAAGTAATTACGTGTGAAAAGCACAGTACCTGTTACTTGGTTTAACGAATCACCAACGTTTTACTCAGTCGCAGGGGAAAAAGAAAAAGAGGTGAAAAACATGGCAATTTCAAAAGAACGCAAAAACGAAATCATCAACAAATTTGCACGTCATGAAGGAGATACTGGTTCTCCAGAAGTTCAAATCGCTGTTTTAACAGAAGAAATCAACCATTTGAACGAACATGCACGTATGCACAAAAAAGACCACCATTCATACCGTGGGTTGATGAAAAAAGTTGGACATCGTCGTAACTTATTAGCTTACCTACGTCAAAAAGACGTACAACGTTACCGCGAATTAATCCAAGCTTTAGGATTACGTCGTTAATCAAACAAAGAAAAGTGAGGTTCAACCCGAATCTCACTTTTTTGCTATGAATCACTGCGACTGGGCGGCGCAAGCCGCACAGAGCAGATGATGAATAGTACTAGGCGAGAGCAGCGAGCGTAGTGACCAAGCAGCGGAATCACTGCGAC
>NZ_JACVUH010000096.1:0-205 GCF_016516865.1 Enterococcus sp. S53 | reverse complement strand
GAATGTTGGCACTTCATTGATGATTCACGAAGCTTCAACATTCGCTTGGGGCAATAAACAGGATATCCAAAAAACGCTGAATGCTTTAGAAACTATTGATGATTCAATTTTAGCGATTTATTCAGACAAGACCGGTCAATCAGCTGATCAGTTGCGTGAATGGATGAATGAAGAAAAATGGTTCACGGCAGATGAAGCTGTAGAG
>NZ_JACVUH010000095.1:0-209 GCF_016516865.1 Enterococcus sp. S53 | reverse complement strand
TTATCTACAACTTTGAATTCTGCGCCAGACAGTGGATTACCTTCACTATCCGTTTTCACCAATTGTGCAGATCCTTTATAGTTTACAAAACCTTCGCTTGCCACAACTACTTTTGGTTGTCCTTTTGCTGAATATTCAATCGTGAAAACAACTGGTGTCGTATTCAAAATATAGCCTTCGGGTGCTTTTGTTTCGATAAATTGATAGTC
>NZ_JACVUH010000094.1:0-214 GCF_016516865.1 Enterococcus sp. S53 | reverse complement strand
ATCAAAAGATAAAATTGATGGTCTGGGTTATCGTATGCATGTTCAGTCGAATAATAAGTACAAAGGTGGGACATTGGGGTACGTCAAAGAAGGTGCTACAGCTGGAACAACTGGTAAAGCATTGCGTGCCGAATGGCTCGAAGTTTTGTACGATGGAAAAGGCTCGCCGATTGAAATAAATACCCATATTCAAAGAAAAGGGTGGCTTGGTTAT
>NZ_JACVUH010000093.1:0-214 GCF_016516865.1 Enterococcus sp. S53 | reverse complement strand
TGATGATGAATCACTGACTGATGTGCTCAGGCTTGCTGATTCACTGTTACTAATACTTGTACTTACTGATAATGAATCGCTGATCGACGTGCTCGTACTTGTGGAATCACTGTTGCTTACACTTGTGCTACCACTAAAGCTTGCTGATTCACTCGTACTTAGAGATGTCGAAATGCTTGTGCTCAATGATGATGAATCACTGACTGATGTGCTT
>NZ_JACVUH010000092.1:0-219 GCF_016516865.1 Enterococcus sp. S53 | reverse complement strand
GCGCACGCCTGATAAGCGTGAGGTCGATGGTTCGAGTCCATTTAGGCCCATCAAAATGTAGTCATACATTTGGGGAAGTACTCAAGTGGCTGAAGAGGCGCCCCTGCTAAGGGTGTAGGTCGGGAAACCGGCGCGAGGGTTCAAATCCCTCCTTCTCCGTTTTTTATTGGTCCGTTGGTCAAGTGGTTAAGACACCGCCCTTTCACGGCGGTAACACGG
>NZ_JACVUH010000091.1:0-219 GCF_016516865.1 Enterococcus sp. S53 | reverse complement strand
AAAATGGTTCACGGCAGATGAAGCTGTAGAGTTTGGATTTGCTAATTCTGTAAAGCGTGCTGAACCTCAAGAAGAGCCGCAAGACATTTCATCTATGATTCAAGATGCCGTTGCTGTTGCGGTGGCTAATTTAAGCCAACCTGTAACAGATCAAGTGGAACAAGAACCAAAACCAAAATCATTAATCGCACGATTGCGAAAAGGAGAATAAACTATGTT
>NZ_JACVUH010000090.1:0-222 GCF_016516865.1 Enterococcus sp. S53 | reverse complement strand
ACAAAAAGGAGCCCGCCAGCGGGGACTGGCGGGAAGGAGTAAAAATGAAAAAGTGTTAGGGTTGTTTGTTGGTATGTATTTATAATAGCGTGTAAATGTGAAAAAAAATTGACGAATCAAACAGAATTCTGAGAAGAAATCGCCAAGAAAAAGTGAAACCATCTAAAATAGTCAGAAGACAAAAAGGAGCCCGCCAGCGGGGACTGGCGGGAAGGAGTAAAA
>NZ_JACVUH010000008.1:0-143962 GCF_016516865.1 Enterococcus sp. S53 | reverse complement strand
AAAGAAGTTCTGCACCTTATAAAATTTGTCAAAAAAACTGTTGCCATTCCACCGTTCACCTAAGTATCCTCTTCTTACAGAAGGCTTGATGATTGATAGACTACTTACATCCTCCCCTTCCCTTAGGGAAGCTTATGAGGCATTCCATGACTTGGCAGATGCGTTTAGAGATAAGGAACCATATTTTATTTTTTGACTTGCTCAAACATCTTCCAGAAAGTTTAAATGAGGAATTTAGAAAGAAATTACAGAACTTGCTTAAGTATGAAGAAGGCATAAGGAATGCAATGATTTATCCTTATTCAAACGGTAAAATTGAGGCAAAAAACACACATATCAAAACACTAAAAAGAGCATCCTACGGATTCAAATCATTTGAGAACATAAAAATACGCATTTAAATGATTAATCATTTAATTGAATTGAAATAACATAAAAAACCAAAACAGATTTGTTATCATCTGTTTTGGTTTCACTCAAATCTTTTCCATCAGTCCTGATTGACAAAGAACTAGATTTCCCACCAACACTAAATGTCGTAGAACCTTAATACCTTAGACACTTGTATTTGTTGAACTAGTAAAATATAAATGATATTCCCATAATCTATAGGTATTTAATTATTTTAAGTCCGTCTTTTTCCCTATAGACTTTCACCATTCGATTCTATCACTTGCTTGTACCAATAAAATGATTCTTTTCGATATCTTTTCAAAGACCCATTCCCACTATCATCTAAATCTACATATATAAAACCATAGCGTTTTGACATTTCATTGCCGCTAGCGCTGACCAGATCAATACACCCCCAGGGAGTATACCCGATAATGTCTATTCCATCCGCAATTGCTTCAGCTATTTGTTCAATATGTGCACGTAAATAATCAATTCGATAATTATCATGTATTTGTTTATCAGTAGTGATTATATCTTTTGCTCCTAAACCATTTTCAACGATAAATATCGGTTTTTGATAACGATCGTATATTTTATTTAAACTGATACGTAAACCTACAGAATCAATTTGCCATCCCCATTCACTTTTTTCCAAGTAAGGATTCGTTTTGCTAGCTAAAATATTTCCTGCTGTTTCTTCACCTTCAGCTTCAGCTGTAATTCCACTCATATAATAACTAAAAGAAAAGAAATCTGCTGTATTGTCTGCAAGTACTTGCAGATCATCTTGAGTCATATTTATATTGACACCTTTTTCTTCGAATAAACGTTTGGAAAATTCAGGATAATATCCTTTCATTAATACATCAGAAAACAAGAAGTTTTCCTGATCAGATTTCAAGCTAGCTAAAACAGTTAACGGATTTGTTGTTTCTGGATAGTTTTCGAAGCGTACAATCATACAACCCATCTTTGCTTCTGAATCAATTTTATGCAAAAGTGAAGTTACTGTGGCCGCAGCCACCATTTGGTGGTGTGCTGCTTGAAAGTTTGCTTGCATGCTATCTTGATTTCCGTCTACTTTATCTGCTAAAATCCCTCCAGATAAAGATCCCGTCATGCCAATAACATTCATTTCATTAAACGAAATCCAATACTTTACCTTTCCTTTAAATCGAGTAAATACGGTTTCCGCAAATTTCACAAATGCACTTATTGTTTTTCTACTTATCCAACCATTTTGCTTAAACGAAAGTGCTAGAGGAAAATCATAGTGGCTCAATGTAACTAATGGTTCTATGTTATACTTTAACAATTCATCAATTAGATTTTCATAGAATTTAATTCCTTCTTCATTCGGTATTTCGTCATCACCATTCGGGAAAATACGGGCCCAAGATATTGAAAATCGAAAGGTCTTGAATCCCATTTCAGCCAATAAAGCAATATCTTCTTTGTAGCGGTTATAAAAATCAATTCCGTATCTTTTGGGATATAATCCTTCATCATCCTCTAAAGCCTCTAGAACTTTTTGAGTAGTCATCGGTGCTAACATCTGTTGCATGCGTTTTTGTGGATCTTCAATGAATTTTGAAGTATCTGACGTTGTCCATCCTTTTCCAGCTTCTCTAGTTGCGCCTTCGATTTGATTTGCCGCAGTCGCTCCACCCCATAGAAAATTTTTCGGGAATTTTTTTTTGTCGGTCATTTTTTATATCCTCCTTAACTTACTACCACTGATAACTCATCACCTACTTTAATCATATCTTCCGAATGTATAGGCAATACTTTTAGGTAATCATTACTATTCGTAACAATCGTCAATACGATTGGATCATAACCAGACCTTTTAATAAAATCAATATCCATGGACATGATAAAATCCCCCACTGAAACATGATCACCTACTTTTACTTTAGATTCAAATCCATTTCCACGAAGTTCCACTGTATCAATCCCTAAATGAAGTAATATCTCTAACCCATCTGAACTCTTTAAGCCAATCGCATGTTTTGTTTCAGCTATCATAATTACTTCACCATCAACTGGAGATGTAATTTGATTATTTTCTGGCTCTATTGCAACGGTGTATCCCATAATCTGTTCTGAAAAAGTAATATCAGAAACGGTTTCAATTGGGATTACTTTACCAGTAGCAGGAGCTTTGATATTAAGGTTTACCCCCAATTTCATTTCTTCATTTTTTTCGAATTTATCATCGATTTCGTTGTTTTCATTAAAACCTAGTACCCATGTTAAAATAGCGGCAATGAAGAAAGCAGCTAGTGACCCAATAACAGCAATAATGATATTTTTTCCATTCCCTGCATCAACGTAACCTGGAAGCGCAATTAAGCCAGGCATTGCCATACCGAAAGTTTTTAAATCAAATAAATTGAAAAAGATACCTACAATACCGCCACTTATAATAGCTGCATATAGAGGACGTTTTAAATTCAACGTTACACCGTATAGCGCTGGTTCAGTGATACCTAACGTTGCAGAAATTCCAGCTGACAGAGATAATTGTTTCATATCCTTGTTTTTAGATTTGAAAAATACACCAAACGTTGCACCTGCCATAGCAAACGTTGCGGCTAACATTGCAGGCATTAGTGTATTATCGAATCCTAATTTTGCGAAAGTATCAACCATAATTGGTGACAATGCCCAATGCATTCCTGTCATAACCAGTAATGGATAGAATGCCCCGATGATCGCACCACCAACAAATCCAGCTGAGTGGAATAACCAAGTAACTACACCTGCCAAAGCTCCGCCAATATACGTACCTATTGGGCCCAAAGCAATTAGTGTTAGAGGGATTATAAAGAGCAAAGTCAACATAGGAGTAAACATCGTTGTTAATGTAGCAGGCATCCATTTTTTTACGAAACTATAGACATATTTTAATGCATAAGTAGCTAAAATGATTGGAATAACAGACGAGTTATAGGCTAGATAAGGTATCGGCAAGAATCCGAACAGCCTTAATTGATTTACTGTTTCGCCAGCCATTAAAGCAGCTGATCCAGCAGTCATTGTTGGATACAATAGCGCACCTGCAACACATAAAGCTAGATATTCATTAGTTTTGAACTTTTTAGCACTGGAGACCGCTAATATGAAAGGTAAGAAATAGAACGCACAATCAGCAACAATATTCAGCACTTGGTATCCTGTGCTTTCAACCGATAACCAATTAAATGCAGAGCATAATGCCAATACACCTTTTAATAGACCAGTGCCGACTAATGCAGGTAAAGCAGGAGTAAAAATCCCAGAAATTGTTTCCATTAATGTATTGATTATATTACCGTTTTTTACTTTTTCAGTAGGTTTTCCACTAGATAATGTACCTAACTGGTTTTCTACTTCATCAAACACATTAGAGACATCATTCCCAATAATAATTTGAAATTGATCCCCTGAGAACTGCGCCCCCATCACCCCTCTTGTCTTTTTGATTGTATCAATTTTAATTTTGCTATCATCATTGACATTAAATCGTAATCTAGTTACACAGTGCCATGCTGCAGTAATGTTTTGCTTTCCACCAACTAAATCAATTAATGTTGATGCCAATTCTGTATATTTTCCCATGATTATCTCTCCTTATTAAATAATAAAAGACCAAATATCACAGAGGATAAGGTATCCTTGTAACATTTGGTCATGCCTGATCGAATCAGTAACAGTCCATTTTTCTATTCTTGTCTTTCAGTTACTCTTTCAATATGCAAAGTCAGATAAAATATTTCATCCGTATTTACTTCACATGATTGTTTTGCTTCTATCATTTTACCGATTTTTTCGGCAGCTTTATATGCTTTTCGGTAGTTTTTCTTAACTATATCAATTAACTGCTCATCAACCCTTTTCGTATTCTCATGGTTAACTTGTCTCAAAATGAAATATCTCAAATGTGTAATAAACCGGATATAGTTGACAGAATTTTGATCTAAAATTATTTGATAATGATATTGAATGATTTCAATTGCTCTATTAACTAATTCGGCTAAATGCATTGATTGGAAGTTCACTTGATAATCATACTGAGCGTTTACAAAGTGATATGTTAAAAAAGTTTCTTCGCTTTTAGGTAGGCGAATATCAGTTTTCTTCTCAATATAATATAGAACATCCACTGCCACTTCGTATTCTTTAGGATATAAGTTCTTTACTTCCCATCGTAGATTTTCTGGATAGTCAAAAGTATCATTGTTACTTCTTTTAAGTGCGTGATTCAAGTGATCAGCTAAAGCTAAATAGTGACTATCATCAAATTTAGAGATTCCAAGTGCCTTAGCTGCTTTTTCACTAATTTCTTCCGTTAGTAATAAGATATCGGGTTTTATGTTTTCAATTGCCCTATAAAGAATGTTTTGTTCTCGAGACTCATCATTAGGATGAAATATTCGTTCTATTTCATCACTGCTAATGTCTTGTCCTGCTTGTTTTCCAAATGAAATACCTTTCCCCATTGCAATCACTTTATTGCCACTGTCATCTATTACCCATGCTACACTATTGTTTATTTTCTTCTGAAACTGCACAACACCAACCTCCTCTCCAAAAAAAATACGCTAAAACACTAGCCAAATCTCTCAGCTTGGTTTCAAACGTAGGTTATGCCTGATCGAATCAGTAACAGTCCATATTATTATACATTCATGTTACCTCTCTTTGAAATCGTTGTCAACTTTTTTTATTTATATTTGTATCCCAAAAAGTTCAACTTATCATTATGTAAATTTGTTCAAGTTCTTCTTTAATTATTCCTATTGAGTAAACCTGAATATCACTATTGAGGCTGTAGGAGATAATATAACTCAGAAATAAACATAGTTCAACAAATGTTAAGTTTCTGACCCTTATATGTTAGAGATTGAATGTTAATCCTACGACTCATATCCGCTATTGCATGTTATGCTGAACGATCAGGACGAAAACCGTAACTTCGAATACAAAATTTAGCTTCACGTATTGACTCTAAGACTTGTAGTATTGATCGTTGAATTAGCCTGTCCCATATGTAGGGTATTCCCTAACGGTCTAATTTTACCATTTGATTTTGGAAAATCAACGCATTTAACTTTACTATGTTTATAGGAATTATATCATTTTTCATCTGGTATACAAAGTTTTGACGTGGAATTTTTCAATATCATCAATAGTTAGTCCATCGCAAGAGGGAGTGTAGCTACCTGTGTTTAGTTTAATATTTCTATATGCAAGTAGTAGGTTTTCTTCAGAAATCATATATTGCATCAGGTTTTTAAACTGTTTGCCTTGTTGCGCATTCTCATATAACTTATCAAATATCTTTGTCATTCGATAGTACTCTGAATGACATAATTTAAAATTTTTTGCGTTTTTCATGGTTCATCACTCTCCTCATTTAATAGAAGGTGATCTTTTCTATCTTACTTGTAGATAGGCTATGAACCCGTGCGTTTTTCCATGTTGAATTGATTTTATCGTATTGTCTAGTGTCTGTTCCTCTATCTCCATTACAGAGATTTCTTTGGTCGCACCACCCTCACAAGGTAATTAAGGAGCTTATTATTCTTCGACTACATCCGGAAGGCTTTCTTGATTTGAAAGGCTACTTTTTTCGACTTTCCTCTGAAATTATCCTATCAGTTAACTTAGGTACTCATTTTATTTCGCTGTTATCGTCTCTTACCTGTGACAAAAAAAAGAATTTCGCATGCATAATTACTACTTTTCCCCTAACAGAATACTTTCAATTATTTAATCGTTCATAAAATAGTGCCCGATACATTTCTATACCGTAGGTGTTTCGAAACGTACATTCATGAGTTCGTCAGTGTATGTCTACACATTCCCTTACCTTATCAACCGAAACCAAACAGTACTCGTATACATGTTCCCATTACGGGTTTAATCTTTCAGTTATTCCACGGGAGATACACTACGGGACCTTAACCTGTATATTTTACCTTGCTTAGTGCATCTGTTTCCGCCGAAACTATTCACCAGGGAATCTCATTAAAGCCCCTTCAAAGCGTTGCCTTATCATTTGATCTTTTATTTCAGAAGTTATCCTTTATCTTTATAAAAAAATAAAATTCGAGTTGACGAATATAGTACTATTACGTACTATAACTTTTTCCCGAGCGTCTCGCACTAAGCATCACCAACTTTCAAAAGATAGCCACGTCACAAATTTTACTTTACTTTACTCATATTATACCCTAATCCACGCTAAAAGCCTATATTTATCAAGGTTTTTAGCGTTTTCTATCGACATTATTTAAGTAAATAGGGCTTGTTCCTTCGGTCGCTCCAGCCACCACCGCTCCTTCAGAAACCGTGTTGCGGACACAACCCGAAGTTGATCGATAGAAAAAAAACGGGTTAGGCAGTGATCTCCCGTTCTTTTAATACCAAAATAGACAAAGCATTCGCAAACTGCAGTAATTCGAATTGAGAATCATCGACGATCACATTTTTCTGATAATGGATTCGATCACTCACGAGATTGATTAATAATCCGTAGGCAAAGCGTATCAAAAAAAATCTCACGTCTCCGATCAGTGATTTCTGGTATGTCTTGGTCTAAGAGCGAATAAGTTGAATGGATCGGCGTCATTCTCGTCAAGCCCATCCTTTGCATTGAAACAAGATAAGTTCTTCCCCGCATCCCTACATACACTTAATTACAAAAATAGCTATACAAAATTCGAAAATCAAATATTATTCCACATGTCTCTGAAAACTTTACAGTTTTCCATCAATTCATTCTTAGACCCTTGGTTAATTAATTTTCCTTTTTCTAATACAATTATCTTATCTGCAAATTCTATTGTTCTTAATCGATGAGCTATAACAATAACTGTCTTACCATCTATTAACGTTTGTATAGCTTTTTGAACTAAAAATTCATTTTCAAAATCTAACCCCGATGTCACTTCATCTAATAATAAAATGGGACTATTTTTTAAAATTGCTCTAGCTATTGAAATTCGTTGTCTTTGACCACCTGAAAGAAGAGAACCATTTTCACCAATGTCAGTATGATAACCATTTTTCAATTGATGACAAAATTCATCGCATTGTGCCATTTTTCCAGCTAAAAAGACTTCTTCGTCTGTTACCTGTTGATTTCCCATTTTTATATTTTCAAAAATTGTTGTATTAAACAAAGTAACATCTTGAAAAACCATAGATACTTGTTCATACAATTGACTTTCTTCTATCTCGTTTAGAGTATGAGAGCCTAAGAGAATTTTTCCAGATTCATAAGGTAATAGGCCACTTAATAATTTGAAAAGAGTGGATTTACCAGAACCCGATGGTCCTACAATCGCTGTTACCTTATTTTCTTCCGCTGAGAAGCTGACATCAGTTAAAACATTCTTTTGATTTGAATAGCTAAAACTTAATTGCTCTACATCAAACTTATAATTATTAAACTCTACTTTTTCTTTATTTTGCAATTCATAATTCATTACTTTTTTTAGTCTTTCAATTCTATTTAAAGCATAACGTCTCATTGAAACAAATTCAAACGTTGCGTTTGTTAATAACATTATTTTACTTGTAGCTAATATAAAAAGTAAATACACAATAAAATCTAATTGTCCTTTTTCTAAAAGTACTCCTCCAACAATGATAGCTAGTGCTACTCCTAATCTTAGAAATACGCTTAAAATACCTTGAACAGTCGCTACAGATAATTCACTTTTCTTGTGCTCTACTTCTTGTTTATCAAGAATATCAAACAGTTCTTTTTCTGAAGTTTCAACAAAATTACTATATTTAATTTCAGGCACTCTTTCGATAATTTCTTGAAAGTAATCACTTTGTTCTTGTAAAACTTCTGCATATTTACTATGAGATCGTCGCTCAATCTTATTTGATAATATAAAAATAATCATGGCTACTGGAATAACACTAAAAACTATTATAGCTAATCTAAAATTTAACCAGCTTAAACCTATGATGGACATCGCAATAAAGGGAATATTTCCCATAATTTTAGGCATACCATGACTAAATAATCGTTCTTGTTCAGTTACATCAGCAACTAATAAATTAGAAATATAGGTATCACCTTCTTTATTAAGCAAATATAACGGATATTTTTTCAACGCATCAATTAAATTAAAACGAACTTTTTCACTCTCTTTATATGATGATATATATAGAAACGAGTAATTAATAAAATGCATTGCTAACATCACATCTACAACGATAAAAACTGCACCAATTTTGTCTACTGAAATCAATATATGTTGATTCTTCGCCTGGTTAATATAAATTAAAAAGACAATTAACGGTAATGAGGAGATGGCATTTGTTAAAAACTCAATTAACGATGCTTTATAAAAATTTTTTGCACCTAATTCAGTTAATCCATATTGTTTAGCTACTTTTTTAATCATTTCCTTCACCTCCAACCAAATTCCAAGACAATGACTCTGAAGAAGTTGCTAACATGGTTTGATATTTTTTTGATGATTTTAACAATTCCTCATGGGTTCCCTTATCTAAAATTTTACCTTTTTCCATTACTACAATAACGTCGGCATCCTTAATTTGATTCAACTTATGAGCAATAATGATTCCTATTCTATTTTTTACCAGTTCTTTAATTGCTATTTGGAGTTTAACATCATTTGTAGCATCCACTGCAGATGTCACTTCGTCTAAAACAACAACTGAAGAATCTTTAACATATGCTCGACATAAAGATAATCTTTGTCTTTCTCCACCAGAAAAAGTCACACCTTTTTTTCCTACGATTGTATCAATACCATCTGGTAACTTATTAATAATATCAATACATTGAGTTTGTTCGATAGCTTTGACTAAATTTTTCTCTGTAACATCAGGATTTCCCATAATCAGATTTTCTTTAACACTTCGACTAAATAGTTTTGAATCTTGAAATACATAAGCAATATTTTCTACAATTTCTTTTTCGGTGTATTCTTGCCTCTCTACTTGATCATATAAAATACTACCTGAAAATGTTTTATAATATCCTGAAATTAGTTTTGCTAAAGTTGTTTTACCGCTACCACTAGTTCCAACAAATGCATAGGTTTTCCCTTGTTCTAAAACTAAATTAATTTCAGATAATACTGGTTTAGCAGCTTCATCATAAGAAAAAGACATATTCTTAATTTCAATTTTTTTAAAACTCAAATTATCTTTTTGTTTTTTATTTACTTCTTCTTCCTCAATAAATATTCCTTCAACGCGTTCGATCGCTTGAACTGCTGTTGCATAACTTGTTCCAATATTTAAAATTTTTGCTAATGAAGTAGTTAGCTGAGTACTTACTACAACAGAAAACACAAGAATCGACATAGCCGGATAATTATTTTTTTCTACAATAAAGAAAATAGC
Source organism: Enterococcus sp. S53 (assembly GCF_016516865.1). Taxonomy (NCBI): domain Bacteria; kingdom Bacillati; phylum Bacillota; class Bacilli; order Lactobacillales; family Enterococcaceae; genus Enterococcus; species Enterococcus sp. S53. The sequence continues at coordinate 134,182 of NZ_JACVUH010000008.1, read as the reverse complement.
TACTAAAGGAAAAATTTCTAGTAATACCAAATCTAAGACATAAAATTTCCTTAAATCAAAAGCAAATTTTAGAGCCCACTCCGAATAATCAGAAATAGATTTTTTAAATCCTTTAAAAGATTCTATTGGAATATTAAAAAGTTTAACTAATGGAAATCCTCTACTAAACTCTACTGCATTACTTGTCATGGTATCCAGAGCATTCATATAATTTGTCACATTTTCGGCATTACCAATCATTTTAGATATTAAAAATAGACTGATTAAAAAGATAGCTATCAAAATTATTCCTAGACTTAAATTCAAAGATGTTACAAGTACCAGTACCAAAATAGGTGTTATCAACGTAACAACTATATCAGGCAAGTTATGAGCAACAAAGGTATGCGTTAATGCTGCATTTTCATCAATAGTTTTCCTAACGCTACCAGAATCATGAGTATCAAAAAATTCTAGCGGCTGATTTAATAACTTTTTCACCCCAAACTTTCTAATATTTTTTTCAATTCTAAAGCCAACAATGTGACTAAACCATAATGAGAAGAAATACATTGCGATTCCAATAATCACACTTAAACCACTAATTATCGCGCCTTTAACAAAAATGTCATATTCAATTCCTCTAACAACTTTCAATAAAAAAACATATGGAGCTAACAATAGAAAAGCACTAAAAACTGCTAAACTAAAAGAAATAAGTAAATATTTTTTATAATCCCCTATATATTTTATGATTAATTTCAAACTCTATCCCCCCTATAAATAACACCCTTTTAAAACAAATATTTATAAAATAAAAGTCAAAGGTGTTTCAATTGCTTTTTATATTCTAATAACCCTTTATTTTAATATATTTTTTTTGAATCACCTCACTTTTATTTTTTTAGGTTAACCTAAAAAATAAAATAGGTCAAACGTAAAAAAACAATCTTGACGAATAACCATCGTTCTATTATAATCATAAAACGTAATGATTACAATTCAAAAAAATGAAAGAGGCGTTTATTATGACAAAAAAACAAAAAACATTACAATCTAGAGATTTTATTAGTATTGGTTTATATAGTGTATTATTTTATATTATTAACATGATCGTATCTATGGTCCTTTCTCCCTTAACTATTCCTTTGTATCCTGCTATATCAGGAATCTGTGTTTTCTTTTCAGCAATTTCATACTTGTTGATGGCTTTTAAAGTGAAAAAAAGAGGCGTTATCTTTTTACTTGGTTTAATTACTGGAATTATTTACGTGTTTATGGGCGTTCCAGTTTTATTACCTTTCTTCGCTATTGCCGGTCTTTTATCTGAATTAGTCCTAATTCTTTTGGGCTCAAACTATGGAAAATTGATTCATCAAGCTATTGCTTACGGTATCTATGGTGCTATTTATGGCTTCGGAACTCTTTTTACTGCTCTTGTATTTGGTAAGCAATATTTTGAATCATTAAACTATAGTCCTGAATTAATTCAGACAGTCTTTTACTATGCTAACTCTCCACTATGGATTTTAATCACTTTAATATTAACTTTCATATTAGGTTTTTCTGGTATTTATTTTGCTAATGTATTACTAAAAAAACATTTTATTAAAGCTGGCTATCTAGCGGAGACAAGTGATGGTAAATAAGCAGAGAACAGCTGATGTTAGATTACAATTTTTATTACTACTTCTGGTCGGCTTTTATGCTTTTCTAAGCAGTTTTGAAGAAATCTACATAATTTGTTTTATTTTATTAATTGGTTTAATTTTACAAGGTTTTTATTCCTTATTCTTTAAATACACACTTTTTTTATTAGGTTTCATCACTATTAATTATTGTATTTCAGTGATTGATTCACATAATGCTTTAAATTATCTAGGTATCTTTATAGGAATTGGTACTAAGTTTTTCCCTTCATTAATCATCGCTGCATCAATTAATCAAGTACCGCTTGGAAAAATTATTGCAAGTTTAGGGAAATTAAAATTTCCAAACTCTTTGCTTTTAACTTTAGCAGTTGGTTTACGTTTTTTTCCTGTTCTTTTATCTGATATTAAAATTATTCAAGACAACGCTTATGTTAGAAAATTATCTTATAAAAATTTCAAAAATTGGTTAAATCCTTTAACTCTATTTGAATTTACAGTTGTTCCTCTACTCTTAAGAACAATGCAGCTAGCTGATGATCTTGCAGCTAATGGAACTACAAGAGGAATTAGCTTTCCTGGGAACAAAACATCTTTTTACACAATAAAGTTCGTTTGGTTTGATTTGATATATTGCGTAACTTTAGGAACATTATTAATTATATTTTTAGTAAGTTGGTGAAAAATTTGATTCAATTAAAAAATATTACACTATCTATTCAAAATAAGACTATTTTAAATAATATCTCCTTATCAATTCCTAAAGGTTTCTGTGTAGCCATTATTGGTCCCTCTGGATCTGGAAAAACTTCATTATTACGTACAATAAATGGTTTGATTCCTAACTTTTACGATGGAACACTTGAGGGAGAATTACTTATAAATAATCAAAATTCAAAAGAGCTTGAAGATTATGAAATAAGTCGAATGGTTGGAACTGTATCACAAGATCCGAAAAGCCAATTTTTTACCAATAACGTACAAGATGAACTATGTTTCGAAATGGAAAATTATGGATACTCCCAATCAGAAATATCAAATTCTCTTAATCGAGTAGTAGATAAATTTAATTTGAAAGCTATTCTAAATACTCCTCTAACAAAATTATCTAGTGGACAAAAACAAAGAGTTGCGGTTGCTTCTACATGTATGGCAAATCCTGATTATTTTGTTTTTGACGAACCCTCTGCCAATTTAGATTTGAGTGAAACGAATCGTTTGAATGAAGTACTTCATCAGTTAAAAAAACAACATAAAACTATTGTCATTTCTGAACATCGAATTTACTATTTAATGGATGTTGTTGACCAATTTATTGTAGTTAATAATGGTACTATTGAGAGTATTTATAGTCCAGAAGAAATAAGAAATTTACCTGAATCATTTCGAGAACAATTAGGCATTAGAACACCCAATATTTTAAGTCTTAAAAAAGCTAATATTTCTCAGATAAATGATAAAAAAAATAGCCTAGAAATTCTAAGCTTAGACTCTAATTACTATAAAAATAAAATTATTAGTGGATTAAACTATTCACAACACTCTGGTTCAGTAACTGCTTTAATTGGTGCCAATGGTAGTGGAAAAACAACTTTAGCCAAAACCTTAATTGGCTTACAAAAAGAAAAAAATGGAACTATTTTACTTTATAATGAAAAAAATAAGCGAAAGAAAAGATTAGATAATATTTGGATGGTCATGCAAGAAACAATTTACCAAGTATTTGCTGATAGTGTTCTTAACGAGCTCACTTTAAAAAAGGAAAAGAGCTCAAGTTATCTAAAAAAATGTCATACTATTTTAAGTGAACTTTCGTTAGAATCAGTTATTGATAATCATCCAGCTAGTTTATCTGGCGGTCAACGTCAACGATTAACTATCGGAATTGGCTTGCTAGAAAATAGAGACTTCATTATTTTAGATGAACCAACATCAGGTCTAGATTTCATTAATATGAAGCAAGTTTCTAAAATGCTCCGTGACATAGCAAATCAAGGTAAAAGCATTATTGTTATAACTCATGATCCAGAATTTATTATGTCTTGTTGTGACTCAGTAGCCCTTCTAGAATCAGGACAAATTACGAAACACCTAACCCTTGATGAATTGTCATCTGAAGAATTAATCAATTTAATGACGTTTTAACTAAAAAGCACTTCTCGTATTTGAGAAGTGCTCAGACTGTAGACAAACCTTATACAAACATGAGGTTTGTCTACAGTCTGGATCGGATCTTTTATAGATTCGCTCTTTTTTTATTGCTATGTTTAATTTTATCTAGGATCACTTCAAATGTTTCAAAGGTATCTATATCTAACTGACACAACCAAAGCAGATACTTCTTTTCTTTGTAACTCCAGTCAACAGTGGGGTAGGAGGATATCAGATTGTTGTATCTAGCTCTTTGTGCAGTTGAAGCTAATTGCCAGCGTTTCTCAAATATTTTTTCTTCTTCCATAGCCGATCCCCCAAAAAGAACATTGCTTGAAAATGTAATACCTAGCAACGAATGTTAAATTCTGTAGATATAAGTATAGCACAAGAAACAGATACGAAAAAACTCAGCATGTTCAAGATCCTCATTTATTCTACTAGCAAAACTCCTGCATTTTTTTCAAATCATAATTACCCCAAACCAGGGTTTCAGGACTAAAGAAGTGCGCGCTTTCTATATCTTTGAGTTCACTTTTCTCACCAAAAAATCCAGTCCCTTTTAATTCTTTCATTGCCCCATAACCACGATCAGTGAAGTTACTATTATAAAAAATCATAGCCATCTGATTTTCATTCATGTTTGCTCGTAGAAAACCAATATAGTTTTTCTTAATCTCTTTGTCATCTACATTTTCATTTAGATACTTTATTATCCTATGAAATATTCTGAAGTATGATCCTACTTGTCTTCGATAAGGTTCTTGTGCTACTTCGACAACCTGCCTTTTCTTTTCAATCTTTAGTTCAATATTAGGTCTACGTTTTAGATATTCATTTAAATCTGTTTTCAACTCTGTAAGAAACGTCTTCAAATCTTCATCTAATAATTCGGCTGCATCAAAGGCTATAATATAATCAATATACCCACTAATTTGAGCAATTCCTCCATTATTGCTTTCTATCGGAAACATTTCAAGAAATTGTTTTTCCTCTATCTGTGATTTGAAATCGTTGATGTGATATATTCGTTGTATTTCACCATATATAGCAATCAAACTTTCATTTGAAATATCACTTGGTCTGGACATGGATCTACCTTCGTTTTTAACACGATCAATTATAAGTTTTTCTTCGTTTGATAAAAGAGCTTCCTTCTCTCTAATAAAGGCTCCTGAAGCTCCTAATGCCTTGTCAATTAAAGAAAGAAGTTCTATTTTTTTACTGTAAAACAGTTCTATACCTTCTTTTTTATATGCGTGCGCAGATCCTTTCCAAATCTTCATTAACATGTTTTCAAATATATCTCGTTCAGGATTTTGTTCTGAAATTAGAGAATTTTGTTGAGAAATAAACAGATTCAATAAGTTAAAAAAAGTATTATCTATTTGTTCTGATTTTCTAGCTTTCTTCTCCTCTTCAAACTCTTTATTTCTAGCTTTGGTTTCTTCATCAAAACGTTTTTTACTCTCTTCAAACTCTTTATTTCGGGCTAAAGTCTCTTCGGCAAAACGCTTCTTATTCTCTATAAACTCATTGTCCCTAGCCTTAGTTTCTTCGTCAAAACGCTTCTTTTCGTTTTCCAGTTGGATTTGAATAACGATTAAAGCACCCACAACCCCAATAATAGACCCAAGATATCCACCCCAAAAACCTAGCCATCCATCATCTGATCCATTGTTCATGGTGTCCCAATTTATAACTCCTTGAATAACTAAAGGAATTATAATAAGTGTAATAATCAAAGCCCACGCTATAAATTTTTTATTTTTTTTCAAAATTTCCATTACATTCCTCCACTTTCCATTGTTAACTCTAATTATAGATCTAAACTTTTCACCGCTGTATCTTTATCTTCTTGCGTGATCCCTATGTACCGTAACGTTTCACGCTGGGAGGAATGGTTAAGCAGAGATTGAATGATTTCTGTTTTGGTTCCCTGCTTGTAGAGAAAGTAGCCAAACGTTTTTCGCATCGAATGCGGCCCAATATCTTTTAACCCGATTGCGGTACCAGCATCATGTATGATTCGCCATAGACTTTGGCGATTGAGCGGTTCGTTTGTTCCTTTGCGACTTGGAAACAAGTAGTGATCAAATTCCTGCTGAAGGAGCTGCTCCGGAAATTCTTGCTGCACATATTCTAAAATCGTTTTTCGCAATTTATTGGAAATGTACACCGAATTGTGTTTCGCCGTTTTTTGTTCCTTCATTGATAGTCGATCTTTGACCACTACACGGCCACGAGTAATTTCTAACACATCGGCCAGTTTTAATTGACGCAAATCAGAAATGCGATATGCCGTATTGATCCCGATTGAAAAAAGAACCAAATTTCGTTGGCCATATTTTCCAGAAGCCAAAATTGCTTTCATGGCATCGATCTTTTTTTTGTCTCGAATAGGTTCAACTGTCTTCATTTTCTCTCTTCCTTCTAATAAGACTTAATATCATTATAACATGTGATATGTCTTATTTAAAACGAGCGAAAGAAAAAGGCTCAAAAAGAAACGTGCATTTCTCTTAGAGCCACAATGGATAGCGCTTGTTTCACCAATGAGACACAACTAGCTTGTGTCTCATTGGTTAATAATTAAAATATAGACAGACATGAATTGAAAAAGCAACAAATATTATATCTTCAGTATGAATACCGGACTGTCTAAGGCCTGCACTTGTTATCATTTTGTGTAATCACTACTCTCCTAAGTTGCTTTAGAACCTCTTAATATATTAGTCAGGGTATCCTTTCTTAATTTACCAAAAGAAATATTAATAATTTCTGCTTTATCTTTATACCTTGGATCAAACTGTCTATATTTTGGTTCCAAGGAAGTCGGATTCTCGATTATGAAATCTGTTAATGCTTCATATATCTTTGTTTCCTCTACATTTTTTATTTCTCTAATCATGCCTAAGTAGAAATTGTCATAAGAATTTTTTATTGACCGATAAACATCGCATACTTCTCTCTTAGCTTCTTTGTTTCGTTCATAACAATCTTTTAATTTAAAACTGTCAATCGAGTTCTCAATCTGCATACGTTTCTCTGGATCGACACACTTGTTCTCTATTTTTATTTCAACTTCATTATTCTCATAATTATAATATGATTTGTATGAAATTCTCGTTTGACTAAAATAGACACATGGATCAAACCCCTGTTGCCGTATATTTAATAATCTAGAATATTTGGCATTTTTAAATTTTTGATTACAGTTAGAACAGGAAACTATAAAATTCCCATAACTTAAAGCGAACATAGGAAAATCTACTTGAGATAAAAAGTGGTCTAACTCTGCAGTACTTTTTTCATGATTATCATACTCAATTATAGGGGAGATGTTACAATATGGACAGTAACTGATAGCCCATTCATCAATTATTTTCTTTCTAAACTTATCACGATGATTCGAATATTTAACTAAACTCTTTATCTCGATAGTATCTTTAAGAAACACTTCAAATGCTTTCTTGAAAAAGTCATCAAATGTTGTTTTATCAAAATAGACATCCTTATCTTGACTCGGAAAAATAATAGTATCTTCAAAAAAAAGACCCAGTACTTGAGGGAAATCTCCAATGAATTTTTTGAATGATCTATAAACTCTCTTTCTATCTGCTTCTTCTCCGATATATTTTTTAGTAAAAACAAATTTACTCTTTCCGTTTGTATCGGTTTTGAAACGATAAGAGTTAAAAGCCATCCATTCACAAAGAGAAAAATAAATTCCAAAGTTATACTGGTCTTTACTAAATAAATCATCAAGTTCCAATGACGCTAAATCAGCAATGCTATCCTTCAAAGTATTTGGATTAGAATTTATTTTTTTTATAATATTGCTGTAATTTAAACCATCAAGAGCTTCTAATAATTCATTTTTAACAGCATTCTTCCCTTTCAATATTTTATCATCATCTATTCGAATCATATTAAACATCACCTCTGGTAAGCACATAAGCAAGAAACGGATCATCAATTAAGTCAATAATATTACTTTCTTTTGACTTAATACTCTCTATTTTTTTTCGAGCAAATTCTCCAATCGGATACTCTAAATAAAAGCCCCCAGATATAATATCAAAGATATTTGCTGCGAATGATTTATCTACCGTATTTATTTTCTTATTATTACCTTCACCTACTATTTGATAAACATTCGAATTTGGGACGTCTGAAACGAGAAATGGAGAATGAGTGCTAATTATTAGTTGAACCTTTCTTTTTGTGAAAGAGGGAATTAAACTTAATATATTGTTAATAAAGCATCTGCTCCACTCAGGATGCATATTGATATCAGGCTCATCTAGTACTAGTAACAAATTATGATCTGTATCTTCGTTTACTGCTTCAAAAATTTGTGTAAACGTACTACAGTATACATACTGACCGTCACTCAAGTGACGTGCTTTTATGTCAATGATATTTGAAAAATAATCTACTATAACACTAGTTAATTCATGCTCATACGTTGTAAATGAGTCTATACTTAAAACAAATTGATTACTATTTTCAAATCGTTCGTAGGGTAATTGCATAATGTATTCTATTAATTCACGTAAAGGTAATGCTAAATCGTTTTGCCCTATATTAAAACAGTCATCCAATATTGATATTAAATACTCAATTTTATATTTTAATTCATCTAGGTCTCCATTAAGTGACTCTATGCCAAAGTTTGTCTTGTGTTCTAGGATTATTTTTAGAATTTGCCTTTTTGATGGTTTATTCTTTTCATCATTTGTCGACCACTCTAGATTATTGAGTAATGATAAGTAGATTTTTTCCAACATTCTTAAAATAAAATACTCTTTTACATTTTCACTATATATCTTATCCTGATTCTCTCTGATATACATGCTTGCAGAATGTTCCTGAAAATCATTCGTTTTAAAACTGAATTCTTCTAAAAACTGCTGATATCCCACTGAATAATCAGACAGAAGACTTAAGTTATGAACATCAGATTTTGCCTGGTAAAGAAACATAAGTTCACCAGGCTTTGAATTGTACTTTTGTTTTTGTTTAAATATAAACTCAGCATTAAACTCACTGTTATGATTGAGATAAGTTGACATAAAATTTATTACTTTATCAATTCTAATAGCGTTAGTATATTTTTTATTTATAAAGCCTGCTTTTGAAGAATTTAATTTTTTTTTCTCTGACCAACTTATATTAGGAAATAATGTCTGATAAACCGTAGTAATGAAAGGAGGATATTTTTTTTCTTCTGTCATATGAATTATTTGCTCTTTTTCTATCTTAAAGAAGAACTCTTCTTTGTTGATCTCTCTATCATTAAGTACTTTTTTTGCCAGACTAAGTGATCCTTCGAAATAATAGATATTGTCTTTTACATGATAAATATTAAAAAAAACGGTATTAGGCAAGTACTTTTTTCTATGATTCTTATCTAAAGTTATCAGTTGTAGAATACTTGATTTCCCAGCACCATTTTTTCCAATTATCAGACTAATATTAGTAACAAACTCTCCAAAAAACTTATCCTCATTTTTATTTTTTTCTATGGTCAACTTATCACTTAAGTACGTCACTTTAAAATTATTAGAAAAATTTATACTTTGTTTTTTTATACCAAATTTAGAACTAAAAATATGCGTGAATATTAATTCTCCTTTGCTCAAATTATCATCTCCAACTCATTGCACTTTTATTACAATCATTTTATCACATAGATTTATAGCAAATCTATCTCCACAATTAATAATGCCTATATTTCTGCTGAAGTCAGACTGACTATTAAATACACATTTCTTATATTTTACAAAAAGAGTAGCTTTCTGACCTAATTAATTGAGCTACTAAAAGAGCTATTAACTGCGGAATAAAAAAAGGGTCAAAAGCTTTTAAGTTTCTGACCCCTTGTTTATTATTAAACTTGATTTTCAGACATACGTTTATCAGTTCTACATTATTTTATGGAAATGTCACTTCTAAAGAAAGTGTATATGATGTGCCAGACATACCCGAAACTGAAATTTTACAGTCCATCCAAGCTCTAGGGCTATTGCCACCTTTGATAAGGACATTATACCCCCATCCAGTTTTATAGCTGAATGAATTTGAAGTTGGTTTATCCTGTCTATTCTTCCCGCCTGTAATTAATCCTGAGTGTACACCAGATACTCGGCTACCAACTACATAAAGCTTTGAACTAGGAGTCCAACTACCATTGTAACTATTTACTCTAATATCTTTGTTTTTGTCAGTTCCACTAATATCATAATTTACATTAATTTTTGCGGTTACGCCGCCACCAGTTTTATTTCCACCAGAACTATCAAATGTAGTAATGGTCCCATCTGGTATTTCAGTAAATACTTCATAGGTTTTAGTTAGATTGGTTTCATCACTAAAACTACGAAGCTGAAATTGATTCAGTAAATCTTCTGTTGGAGATACATCTTTCACATTTAACTGTGTTTTCTCTCCAGTTTGATCATTAATCAAATAAGCAACTGCTTCAGGGGGGGACGTTTCATCTGCATTGACCTCCGACGTTCCAAAAAACGCAAATACAGCAACAGCAAGTACCGGTAACAACAACGCTAGTTTTCTTTTCATTCTACATTCCTCCTTGTTTATTTAAAAAACAAAACATACAAAATAAATAGGACAACAATAACTCCGATATAAATTAAAGTATCAGTCCATTTTGTACCGATATTAGGATCTCCTGCAGGCATACCAGTTTCTATTCTGCGATTTTTTTCGATGGTAGAAAAAACATCGTTATCTTTTTTCTTTTCTTTATCCTTCATAAAAACTCTCCTTTTATAATATGCCAAATAGTATCAATAGGAATTATCAGAATTATACAACAACTCTGCAGTGAAGTAAAATGATAAGAGATTTTTTTTCAACTTTGATATGTTTTAATTGCAAAATTAAGTGATCTGCTATACTAATATTAAAAGGAAATAATGAATTACAAAGGTTTCCATAGTATCCCTTGATCGGTTCTAGTAAAACTGTAGTCTAATATCAATCGCATTCTTAGCCAGCTGATAACCAGCTTCATCAACACCAGAAAAGATTTCTAACGGAGATATATTGTACCTCTTTCCATCTTCAAATTCATAAAAATCTTGATTGGTAAACAAGTTATAGGCTAAAGCAACCAGTCGTTGTTCACCGCCAGACAACGTGCCATCAAACCATAGGTCACTATTGATTTCTCTTTGGACAAAGTTAACTAACGATCCGCGTTGATTAAACAGCCTATCATCACCGGAAAAAATAAAAACCAAACTACGCCAATAAGGATCTCGAAGATCTGTAAAGCTCAATTCATCCATCATAAAATTAAATCTGGCAATATGTTCCTTGTTTAGAAATAATTCCTCCATTGTTGTTCCTCCTCTAATTGGTTTTGACCATTCCTTCAGCAATTACTCAAACGTTACTTTTGCAATTTCAAAATCAAAATACTTTCCAGATACCCAGTCTACATGACCGCTATCTGTAAAAGTTTTGCGGATCACATCCTCTTCATCTTTTAGCGCAAGTATGGCATCAAGGATTGCCTTTGCTTCGTTCTCCTTAAAAATACCTAACTCTTCTTTTCTTTGCGTAAATTGCAAATTTTCAACCGTCGCAGCGTTACTCAAAAAGCCCATCAATTCCTTAGAAAAATGGTTGAAAACGATCACTGTCCAAACCTTTTTTCTTCTATCTTCAATAGAAGATAGTTTACCGCCTACATCATTCTTCATTTGGTTTGACCAGGATAAAGTGATCTCTTCCATCGACCTTCTGGTACTCTCGTTGACACTCTTTACATAAATAATGACCATTAGGATAAAGAACGTCACCTTTTTTGACACGAACTTGTTTTGCTAACTCACCACAATCACATTTGATCCAGCTAGGCGGCCAGTATAAGCGTCGATTGTAGGGCGTTATTGGTACTTTCCATTGCCCACCGTAACATTGTCTTTCTTCAGCCATCTTTATAAGTCCCCTTTCAACATACGATTAAGCACCTAATCGATCCTTATCCTTAAAACGGACACCTTCTGCATAACCGGAGTAAAATGCTTCCCGATCCCTCACGGTGTGAGAGGTATCTTTACCAGGTACTAGTCCAATTTTTTCGACTTCAGCCTGAACCACTTCAGGTACTTGCAAAGCCAATTCATAACCGTTTGTCAGCACTTGTTTTCGAAATGTTTCCGACAAACCTTTCAAGTATCCTTCCAAATAGTCTTGTTTTAACTGCCATTTCCGTTTGTATTTTCGTCTGATCTCAGGCATCTGAAGAAACTGCCTTGCACAATAGCTGGCACTACCACGGGCGTACTCAAACGTGATTTGAGCAATTTGTACATCGGACACGATCCCAACAAAGTGAAGTTCAATCGGTTTTCCGGACTGATAATAATACCGGACACGAAAATTTTTAGCAATGATCCTCGCTAATCGGTAAAGCCATTTTTGTGGCCGGCCTTCATAAATCACCATATTGATCACTGCTTCTGACTTTTGTTCTTGCTTATAATGAAAAACATCTGATTCATCGATATTATGCTGAAGCATCAACTCTTGTGCTTTTGCTAAGGCTGACATCGATTCCTCATCATTGGCATCATTGGCAAGAGCTAACAATTTTACGATTTTCTTTTTGGCTTTTTCATCCATTGGATCTCACCTTTTGTCTGATTTTAGTTTACCACGTATTGGATAACGGTTTCACTGATAAGTGATAGCACTTCAATGAACTAGAAAATAAAGTGCGGTCACTTTCTGAGCGCAGGAATCTCAAACCCAGCTTTTTCTTGCTCAAGCAGCATATCTAAAGCGATACACATTAATTTCGATTCACTTTTCTTGTACTTGGTGTTCAAGTGCTTCAGTCCCTGCTTCCTCTTTTCATTAAGCGTTACAGGAAGACGCGTATTTCCTTTTGCAATGACCATAACTCGCTCTCCTTCATTGAAACGATCATAGATTTAATCAAAGGCGCAGCGAGCGTGAAACCACACTCGCCGTAGCTTTGAATCGACTCTTTTCTACTGATTGTTTTTCATGACTTCCTTTGCTTCTTTTGTAAGGGGAAAGACTTTCGCAACAGCCATGCCACAAGGAATTGCCCCTACAGCTTCCTCACAAATGACACCAGCTTCTATCAGTACCTCTTCAATGCCCGTATTTTCAGACCACCCTTTGATTGCGACGAAATCTTGTTTGATTACGATACTCGTGTTCACCGTGGCCGTGGCAACCAGCTCTTCTTCAGACTGACCTCTTCTTTTCTTAACCAGTTGAATCGCTACATTGTTATTATCTTCATAGTGATCAAATGTCACAGTACATTTTTTCTTGTTTAAAACGGCGTTCATAGTTTTTTCCTCCTAGAGATAAGGAGTTACAAGGCAAAAACCTGATTATTCAGTGATTTCTTCTTTTAGTTGATCCGCAAGTTTTGTAAGCTTGGCGGCATTATCAAATCGCATTCTTTCTATAGAAGATTTCTTGTGCATCAAATCAGAGACAGTCATTGCTTTGACTCCGGATCTATTCTTGATTTCAGTGATCGAGTGACCGCTTTTAAATAGCAGCCATTCAATTTTTTCTTTATCTGCATACATATTTTTTCCTCCTGAAAGGAGTGTGACAATTAAAGCTTGCCACTACTCGCAATTATGGTATATTTTGAGTAGTAGCATCCCGTGAAAGGATTTGTTACTGTGCATTTATTCTGTTCCCAGCAGAATAAATGTTTTTTTTGTTCCGTCTATTTTTAATAAAACCCCTCCTTAACCAAAATAAAAGAACGGTATACCGTATATTTATTATATCACGGCACACCGTTCTTTTCAAGAACTATCTATAATTATTTACCATTCGCTGAAGCGATCAGAAGGCGTCGCATCGTTTATTTTGAAGTGTTTTGCTATGAAATAAATGACGGATACAGTAACCGAATTTCCAGCTTGTTTGTACAGCTGGCTGTCCGAAGTTTTTTGATCGTACCTGCAGTTATAGTGATCAAGCCCTTGACTGATTATTTCTTCAGCGATCTGCCTACTACCGAATTTTGCTGACAAAAAGGCCCAATCAGGAAACGACTGCAGTCGCCAACATTCAAGTGGTGTTAGTTTCCGGATCTGAAAATCATCGGTTACTACGGCTTGCTGATCACCTGTAACGACGGTATTTGCTTGCTGATTTCCCACACGTCCCCGACGTTTTGTAGATTTAGGATAAGCGAAATTAATACTATCGCCTGGTAGTGCTGCAGTATAGCCTTTTTTCGTGGCTTCTTTCACCAGTATTTTGGGTTCGTGGCCGCCACCACTCATGGTGGTAAGTGTAGGGCATAGCCCTTCTACGGAATGGATCGCTGCAGCTGATCGATAGGAACCATCGATCGACCCTGCCACGATAATTCCGTGACGATCTTGTGTGGTTAAGGTAAACATCGGCGCTTCATTTTCCTTCATTCTACGGCCGTTTTGACGAATAGTAGCTTTATCTGGCGTTAGGATCGGGATCGCAATTTTATTTCCTTCTCCTTTGTTTGTGGTGATCGTAGGACTAAGTCCTGAAGCGTCATACACTTGGCCATTCATTCCGCCACCGCTTGGATTGACGTTGCCAACAACGATTTGTTTCGGTGTTTTGTAGTCCGTTGCGGTCAAAGTCCCCATCAGACCGTCCGTATAGTAAGTTCTTTCTCGTGTAAAACGACTTAAATCGTTCGCTGCATGTGTCGTTCCAGCTAAATGGATCCTTCCTGATTTTTGATCAGCTGATCCTTCTTCTCTTGTGAGAGGAAAAATCTTTTTGGTACCTGCTCCTCTAAGATGTCCGATAATAAATACACGCTCTCTGTTTTGGGCGACAAACTCTTTGCTGTTAAACAGTTGCCATTCCACGTCATACCCCAATTCATCCAGGGTTCGGAGGATCGTCTCAAACGTAGCCCCTCGTTCATGGTTGAGGAGTCCTTTGACGTTTTCAAGGTATAAAAGCTTAGGTTGCAAGATAGATGCGAAGCGTGCAATCTCAAAAAAGAGAGTTCCTCTAGTATCTGAAAAACCTTTTCTTTTTCCTGCAAGGCTGAAAGCTTGGCACGGAAATCCTCCCGTGATAATGTCCACACGTCCGATTCCTCGAATAAATTCATCTGAAAGTTTTGTGATATCATGCATTTCTACCTCCTGTTTTGTGTTAAAAATTGATTGATAACTTTTTCTGGCATGGCCATCGATCTCACAATACCCAACACATCGGTAGCCAGCTTGTTCCATCCCTAAAAGAAATCCTCCGATTCCTGAAAAAAGATCTAAAAAGGTGCCTTTATTTTCTGTTGTACCATTATCCATTGTTCACTCAGTTTCTTCATGCGCATGAAAGGTATTTCAAGTACCTGATGGATTAAGAATACCGAAGAAATGGTTTGTTAAATTTCGGAACAATGGTGGTACTTAGACCTTTTTTAAGAAAGAAAAGCGATCTTTTTTGCCCTCCACGTTCCAGCCGCCTCCACCACTTAGGAGGGCAAAAAAAATAGACGTGCAAGGCACGTCTGTAGAGCAAAAGGTTGATATTTCACTGAAATCTTGCTATACTTACTATGTAAAGAGGAGTTGCTTCAACAACTCCCCTACAGCACCGTTTAAGACGGTGGCAGATATTTAAGTTAAAAAATAACCGCTGACCTGCTAAAGCTGACGGTTATTTTTTTTTGTCATTTTTCACTGCTGTTAGGATGCCAAAGATGATCGTTGCGATTAAAGAACCGAAACTAATCATTAGCCCTAATGCTTCAGCTACAGACAAAAGGCTTCTCCTTTCTAAAGAGTGAACACTTACTTTCATAAGCATCACCACCTTCCAAAAGATAGCCACCGTCACAAACTTTACTGTACTCGTATTATACCATAACACACGATAAAAACCTATATTTATCAAGGTTTTTAGCGTTTTTTTCTCGACATTATTCAAGCAAAAAGCTTGTTCCTTCAGTCGCTCCAGCCACCACCACCGCTCCTTCAGAAACCGTGTTGTTGACACAACCCGAAATGATCGATAGAAAAAATACCATGGCTAGGCAAAGATCTCTTGTTCTTTTAATGCCAGGATAGACAAAGCGTATCAAAAAAGTCTTTTTATTAAGACGGAGGTAGTAATTTTATTCAAATCAATTTGAATTTTTAAAATCCAATTTAGATATGCGGATAATATTAGTTACACAATTACTTTGATAAAAGAATATTAGAAAGTATGATTTAATTCTACTATTGATAAAAAACTTTTGTTAATAATATAATTATTTGCTATATATATTTTTTTTAGCATCGTTGATATGATTTTAAAATTAGAAAATGGTATAATGTATCCTATAGAGAAGCTTCACTATTCAACTATTCTTACTAGGAAATTAACTCAGTAAATGATGAAATGAATTTTACCATATTATAATGACGGAGGTAGATTGATTATGTTTTCAAAATTTAAAGAAAATTCTAATGCGAAAAAAGAACAAAAAAAACACCTTCAAAGAAAAAAGAATTTTGAACTACGGCAAGCAGGAAAAGATCCTCAAAAAGGCTGGCATAGTATGGTTGACACTGGTATGAGCGGTAGTTGCATGAGAGGTGCTGCGGTTGTTGACATCACAGGAGAAAACTTAGAAACATATAACTATTTTAGTGAGAATCAAAAACAGCTTGCTAAAGAAATAGATAAGAAAAACCAGTAAAAGGAAGCACTTTATTAAGTGTTGGGGACTTGGTTTGTATGTTCAATTATTTTATACGAAAAGACGTGCGAAACACCTTTCTATGTAGAGAAAAAGGTTGATATTTCACTGAAATCTTGCTATACTTACTATGTAAAGAGGAGTTGCGCTAACAACTCCCCTACAGCACCGTTTAAGACGGTGGCAGTACTATTATTTAAACGAAAATAACCGTGACCTGCTAAAGTAGACGGTTATTTTTTTTTGTCATTTTTCACTGCTGTTAGGATGCCAAAGATGATCGTTGCGATTAAAGAACCGAAACTAATCATTAGCCCTAATGCTTCAGCTACAGACAAAAGGCTTCTCCTTTCTAAAGAGTGAACACTTACTTTCATAAGCATCACCACCTTCCAAAAGATAGCCACCGTCACAAACTTTACTGTACTCATATTATACCATAACCCACGCTAAAAACCTAGATTTATCAAGGTTTTTAGCGTTTTTTTATCGACATTATTCAAGCAAAAAGCTTGTTCCTTCAGTCGCTCCAGCCACCACCACCGCTCCTTCAGAAACCGTGTTGTTGACACAACCCGAAGTGATCAATAGAAAAAATTACCAGCATCAGGCAGAGATCTCTTGTTCTTTTAAAGCTAAAATAGACAAAGCATTCGCAAACTGCAGTAAGCTGGATTGAGAATCATCGACGATCACATTTTTCTGATAATGGATCCGATCGCTCACATGATTGATTGATAATCCGTAGACAAAACGCATCAAAAAAATCTTTCGTCTCCGATCGGTGATTTCTGGTTTATATGGATGGCTAATGGCCGTAAGACCCAAAGAAAACAAGTGGTGAAAGTAAAGAAACTCTTGTTTGAACTGCTGATTTTCTTGAACAAAGCTAGAGTGTTTGATTTCTGGTATATCTTGGTCTAAGAGCGAATACGTTGAATGGATCGGCGGCATCCTCGTCAATCCCATCCTTTCTCTTGAAACAAGATAACTAGAGAGCATCGATCCGATCTCTCCTTTGGTTTTTTCCCAATCGATCACCTCTTTTTCAGGTAATTCAAATTGGTGAACATCAAATAATCGCACATTATTCCTCTTTTCATGATAGGTGATACAAACAGTTGTCGTTTGAACCTGAGTTTTATATCAAAAAAGACCTGGGGTTTCCAGGTCTTTTTTCATCTTTGTTTCTCAAAATGGCAAATCATCATCTGGTAAATCGATTGCCGAACTGCTTTGTGCAAATGGATCCGTTTCTTGTTTAGGCAGCGGCGGCGGTGTTGGTTTGCTTTTTTCAGCTGTTTCGTTGGACTCATTCGCACGCTGCTCAGACATATCTTTTGATTCCATTAATTGAAACGTCTCTGCCACGATTTCTGTGACGTACACTCGCTGTCCTTGTGGGTTATCGTAAGATCTTGTCTGAATACGTCCAGTCACGCCGAGAAGCGTCCCTTTCTTTGCGTAATTGGCAAGGGTTTCGGCTGGTTTGCGCCAAATGACACAATTGATGAAGTCCGCTTCTCTTTGACCGCTTTGATTGGTAAAATTTCGATTCACGGCCAAAGTGAACGTGGCCACTGCAGCCCCGTTCGGTGTAAATTTTAATTCTGGATCTCTTGTTAATCTTCCTACTAATACGACGTTATTGATCATGCTTTATTCCCTACTTTCTTTGCTTTTTTTGGCGCATTGACAAATGAGACAAAAGTGATCTGTCCCGTATCGCTCAACTTGATTTTTGCATTATAGGTCGTCTTGTCTGCCTTTTTGATTCCTGAAACCACGGTTTCTTTCCCGACTAACAAATCCTTCAGATTGGTTTTCGTCAATTTTTTCTTCCGGAACTGATCAGATAACGTAAACGTACAGTTGGGATAATTCGAACAACCGTAGAAAGACTTTTTCAATACCACATTTCCGCCACATTTCGGACATTTACCGATCGTCTGTTTATCAGCTTCTTTTTTGACTTCCGCTTGGTAGGTGTGGAAATTCAACTTCTGAACATCATCTGGCACGTGTTCGATCAAATGCACGATAAACTTCTTGATATTGGCAATAAAGGTCTCTTGATTCCCTTCTTTTTTACCGATTTTCTTTAAGTACGTTTCCCATTTTGCCGTCATTTCAGCACTCGTCAATAAGTGCTGGCTTTCGACTGCTTGGCACAATAATTTTCCTTTTTCGGTTACGATCAATTTATTTTTTTCTACTTTGATATATTCTTTTTGCTTCAGTGTTTCAATAATGCTCGCACGTGTCGCTTCTGTACCGATTCCTTCGACTTCCTGAAGGATCTTGATCGCTTGTTCATCATCTACGGTCTTATTAGCCGTTTTCATTGCTGTAAGCAACGTGCCTTCAGTAAATGGTTTCGGCGGCTGCGTCTCTTTCTGCACGCTTTTTACCTCCGCTTGAATCGCTTCACCGATCATCACAACTGGTAATGTTTGGCTCTCTTCGCTCTCCTTGTTGGTATCGGCTTTGAATAGGATCTTCCATCCCTCGACTTTTGGCACTTTTCCCGTCGCTTTAAAACAGAGATTTGATACCATAGTTTCTATTACGGTTTCTTCATACGTGTAATCTGGTAAAAACATGGCGATCGTTGTTTTCATGACGAGCAGATAGATTTTCTTTTGTAGATCATCTAATTTATTAAAGGCTGACTCACTTGCGACTTGCTTTGTTGGGATAATGGCGTAATGCTCTTGCACCTTACTACCATCGACATATCGCTTTCTTGGCTGATCTTGTGCCATGGGTTCATCTATGGATAAAAAACGGGCATAACTGGCGTAATTCGCTTTTAAGTACTGAAATTCACTGTCTGTAATAAATGGTGTGTCTGTTCTTGGATAGCTCAACAATTTTGCTTCATACAGTCCTTGCATGGCTTTCAACGTCTGACTGGCTGTTGCTTTGTACAGCTGATTGATTTTTGACTGCAGGCTGCTCAATGAGAATAAATTGGGACTATTCGTTTTCTTCATTTTTGTTTGAAGATCTTTGATCGTTCCTGGTTGTGTGCCGATTGCAGCGCCCTTAGAAGAAACAAAGGAAAGTAGTTCCTCTTTAGTAGAAAAACGTTGTGACGGGCTTAATAGGGCTTTGAACGAGCCATTCGTTGCCTTGATCAATGATTCGATTTCATAAAATGGTTCTTTTTTAAAATGCTCGATCAGTTGTTGGCGTTGATAGATCATGTAAAGCGTTGGTGTTTGTACCCGTCCAAGAGAAAACGTTCCATTTGCTCCTTTTGCACGAAGATTCAACGTGTAAAGCATACTCCCGTTCATGCCAATGAGCCAGTCGGCAATTTGCCGTGTCTGTGCTTCTTGATAAAAAGGATAATAGTCCATTCCTGGTTTTAAGTTTTGAAACCCACTACGAATCACATCTTTTTCAAGACTGTTGATCCATAGGCGCTTGTACACTTTTTTATTGGAAAAGGCGCCTGATTCATGAATGATCGACCAGGCGATATTTTCCCCCTCTCGATCGCTATCTGTTGCAATAATGATCGTATCGGCTTTCTTTAGCAGTCCGGAAACGATCTTAAATTGTTTTTTCTTATCAGCTGCGACCTGAAAATCGTATTGTTGCGGAAAGATAGGCAATGCATCCAATGCCCAATTCTTCCATTTTTCATCATAATGTCCTGGTTCTGCTAATTCGACCAAATGACCGAAGCCAAAGGTGATAAAGGTCTCATCTGAAAAAATTGGATCTTGGATCTCAAAAAAGCCATCCTTTTTCACGCTATGCTTAAAAGCACCTGCATAGGAAGCTGCTTGACTTGGTTTTTCTGCTAAAATTACGGTAGTCAATACATAAACACCTCTTTTTTTGTGATTGATAATCAGTATAACGAAAAATGGTTTAGATTTCTTATAAACCAGGAATCAGGGCAATAAAATTATAAGCACTATGAACGATCATCGATCCATAGGCTTTTTTTGTTTTGAGTGAAACCCATGAATAGACCAGGCTGTTAAAAAAATAGGGCAGTAGAAAAACCTGCCCATGTAAAACAGAAAAAATGAAGCTAGAGAAAAAGACTGCAGCTGGTAAATTCGTGCGTCGAATCAAAAAAGGCAATAGTTTGACCCGTATCAAGTATTCTTCAATGATCGGTGCCAATACAATAGAGAACGTTGCGGCAGAAATGGAAATTCCATGTCTTGCTTCAGGAAGTCTAGGAAGATACGTTGAAAAAAATTGTTCGCCGATCCACATACTAAGAAGGGACAGCACCACGGCCATCCCTATTCCCTGAATGATTGTAAAAATCATTCGTTTCATCCGTTCACCTTCTTTATAAGCTCAATGATGGTTCAGATTCGAGAGACTTTTTTCTTTGATTTTCGCCTTCGTTTATTTGATAGACCAGCTCATTGTTCCAATCCCATTTTTGCGTTTCTTGTCCGACCGGAGCTTGCGGAAACTCTGCTTGAAATTCAAGGGGCGCTTTTTCTTTTTGATTGAAAGTAAATTGTTGGAACTTATCGAAAAAGGCTTTTCCGGCTTCATCGTTATCGACACACAAGGCAATTTCTTCAATTCCTGAAGGACTGACTTGTTGTGCTTCTTCCAAATAGTGATAAACCGTTTCTGGCTTCAATCCTTCCATAGAAACAAACCAGGTATCTTTTAGATCGCTTTTATTCAAGGACATATAGCTCATAAGATCGACGCCAGCTTCAAAAAACTTCAATTTCTTCGGCTCGCCATTGCGTACATTAAACCCGATTTTACTATCGGATCCTGTCTGAATTTTCTTCCACGTTGAATCCGGAATCGTGCCTTTTTCGCTGCAGCCGGCAATTTTCCCATGATCATTCCATAATAACAAGACATTGTTGCGCTTGTCTTGTTGTAAGAGACCTTTATTATGAAGAACGCTAACGATTTCTTCATCAATGCAGCGATCCTCGATCAAATATTTCTTCGCACGAACAAAGTCCCGTTCGTTTTCTTTGTTGTAAGTAAATTCCCGTTGTTCAGACGGTGCTACATCGGAAATCTCATACTCGCTATCTGTAATATGGTGTACAGCGGATTTAAAATCCTCGATACCAACAACTTTTTGAACGAAATCGATTGGCCCACCGCCAAAGTTCCCATTAT
Source organism: Enterococcus sp. S53 (assembly GCF_016516865.1). Lineage (NCBI taxonomy): Bacteria > Bacillati > Bacillota > Bacilli > Lactobacillales > Enterococcaceae > Enterococcus > Enterococcus sp. S53. The sequence goes on along the minus strand of NZ_JACVUH010000008.1, from coordinate 112,537 downwards.
TTTCTATAAACAAGTTCTTATCAGCCGTGATCACTAAGGAATGATTGTCAGCTAGCCGATACTGTTTTTTTGAGTCCTGAATCAAGTCGATGCCATTTTTCAAAGCGATATCTAGGATCGATACCGTCTTCGCAAAAGCAATCTGTTCTGAGAACGTTTTGTACGTCTTTTGTGATTCGGTCAGCTTTTGTTTTTCTACCGTGGGCGCTTGCTCTTGTTCTTGTTGTTCCAATTCTTGTTGGATCATAAGTTGCGTGTCGATCTGTTCAATCATTTGACGAGAGAACACTTTCACCTCTTCCATTTGAGCTAATTTATCCTCAACGGTTTGTCCATTCTTTGTCCAAGCCGCAATATAAGGAATCGATTCTTCTTTCGTATCAATGCCGTAATGGTGGGCAACGATATACGCAGCCAGCTCCGCTTGAAATTCTTTGACTGAGCTAGAATAAGTCGAGTTACTCGTTTTTGAGTGAAGCTTTGCATGTGCCAATTCGTGGATCATGGTTGGCACTTGTTCTGCTTGAGTAAACCGAGGATTCATGAAAAGCATTTCTGAGCCATCGATGCCCTGACCATATGCCCCTTTTGCGGTTCCTAACACTGGCGTAACAGTCGTTAGATCATCAATGATCGTTAGGCCTTCTGATAAGGCATAGGTTTCTAATGATTGGTATAACAGTTTCGTGTTTGTGGCTTTCGTCAAATCAAAGTTATAAGGACGATTAGGGAAAATTTTCGGCAGATCATCGGCTGTGGCCGTCGTCTGACTAATGTCAAAGACCGGCACGTTTTTGAATGCCCTTCTTTCTTCTGTTTTCAATTCTCCTTTGAGAATCTTCTCTTTTTGTAGCTTAGTGGCTTTCGATAATGATTGCGTACGTCCCTGTTCGTTGATAAAACATTTATAGGTCGTTGGCGCTAAAACCCGTATGGCTTTTTCTCCCTTGCGAATAAAAAAGCCAGCTTCTTTGAATTTTTTCGCACCGGCCACAGCGTGAGCATGAGGTAATTGCTTTTGGATCAATGCCGTATTTTTTAGTGAGTAATTGTAAAACTTACTCATAAACGCACCTAATTCTAAGACGTCTTCCGGATCATCAAAATGATTCTTGATATTTTCCATGGCATCTTTGACGAGTTGGTCGGTTTCTTTTTTTAGTTCCTCGGCTGATTTTCTTTTTTTGACTGACCGTTTTTCTTCAGAGTGTTCAACTTTCTTTTGAGTATCTATGCTATCGATTGTGAGTTTCCCTTGTGTCAAAGGTAATGCCGTTCCTTTATAGTAATCACTCGGATCAAATTCGATCAGTCCATGATCAATAGGCACGCCCATATAAACATTATTTTGTTTTTTATAGTCATTCCATTGGCTAATGAAAGAGGAAAGATATTTTGGATTCAATCGGTTATTTACCAAAAAATCACCATTCAATTTCTCTTTAGCTTCTTTATGATCTTGACTGAACCAAATATTTTCTTCAGTTAATTTCGCATGTAAATCAAACTCATAGGACGCTACTGTACTTTTAAAAATATTTTCCTCATCCGTAAAGATTCTGAAAAAAGCTCCTTCTGCATGGTTTTCAATTCTTAAATAGTAAGCTGCTTTTGAACGTTCGTTTGTTACAACATTCGTCTTATCTTGTGCAGCTAACGATTCGAGCTTTTTATAATAGTCTTGGTTACTATTGACCCCGTCCCCGACGTCTAAACGAAACGCATCGACGATTTCTCCATCTTTAATTTCCTGAAAGTAAAATTTGTAATACCCACTTTCCATTGGTCGATCTAAACGTTTGATTTCTTCGATCAAAGGTTATGAAACGATCTCTCCTTCAAAATTACGAATGCTTTCCGACCCCTCGTTAAATTCCACTCGGTAGAAATGGTTCAAGGCAGCTTCTTGATCTTTTGTAGCATTGGGTATTTCTTCAGTGTTAAAATTTAGTTCGCTTAAAATATCAGAAATGACCGACTGTTCTGCTTCCGTTTTTGCCGCATACCGTTGAGAAGGTGCGAATGTTCCCGACTCTGTTAATTCAACGGCCAGTTTTCGATAGCCTTTTACAAAGTAGATCATTGGATTTTTTTTCCATTGTGTCAGACGTCCACTTTCAATCATTTTTTGCGCTTGTTCATTCATATGTTTATCCGCCCTTTCTGATCGACGCTTCAATTCTTCTAACTCAACCAGTTGCTTTTCGTATTTCCGAATCGTTGCGGCCGAATACATCGAGTTTCCTTGCTTTGCTTGTTCGATTTCTGCTTTGATCATTAGAATATTATCAACGCTCATGATCAGACCACCTTGATTATTTAGGCCGAGTTCTTTGCGTTCCTTTTGGTGTTCCAGCATCGAGATCCGTTCCTCTTGTGCTTCTATTTCACGAAGCAAAGTTCTAGCCCTACCTTCCAGCTGCTCTTGCCTATTAAAAAAAGATCGGCCATTTGCTTTCTCATTCATTGGCTGACCGTTTGTTTGTGCTTGATGGTCAAAGACTCTTGAAATTTGCGCACTGTACTCTCTCTTCAGACGTTCCAACTTTCTTTTTGCTCTTGCTAATCGACTATTGTCCGTTTCTTGTCGATCATTGTCCTGTTGTTCCATCAACTTTCCCTCCAAAAAAAGACCGGCTTTCGCCGATCTTCTTTTTTTATTCTGCTATTTACTGATTGAAAGCAGCCACTCTGAATCCGAAAAAAATTTTTCTACGGCTGGTTTTGACTTTATTTTAGATCCAGCTGAACGATCAACGGCTCCCCTTCTTGCGTTGCTTCATCCAACATTAAAGAATAAACATCGGCATCTTCTTTCGTGATACGTACCTGTTGCGCACTCATTTCGCCAGCACCCACTTCTTGAATACGCATCGTTTGGTTCTCCGGATCCACGCTATTGATAAAGTAATAATTTTCCATGACTTTCCTCTTTCTCCTAATTGAATAGGTCTGAATCTTGACTCATTTTTGCTTGTTCGATTTCACGCTGCAGCTTTTCAAAGGCTACTTTATTTTTGAATTGATCAAATTCATTGCTCGTCACCCGTTCCAGGTGTTTGACTTGATTTGTGACCGACCGACGATACTTGAATGATTCCTTAAATGGTTTGGTTCGCTCACTTAGATTTCTCTTTGGCGGTGATCGACTTTCATTCGTTTCTTTCCCCTTGAAGTACCCCTGTTTCATTCTATTGTATATTTCTTTGTTAGGGTTTTGTTGTCCTGATACCGAAGATCGATGGAAAGGTTTGTCTTGTTGGGAAGAATCATTTTCCTTTTTTAGTTCTTGGAGGATACTGTTTCCTAATCGATAGTATATGCCATCCGGCCCGTACATTCGGCCATCGTAAAATGATTTTTTCTCTTTGCTGGGATCTCCCTCACCATAAGTAGCTTTCTTGAAAATGTCTTCCTCTTTTGCCAGCTGTTTGAATTCTTCAAAGTGGCCATTGTCTTTCATCAATGAATCAATCAGCTGGTTCATTGTTTCTCGACTTTCTGGCGTTAAGTTTTTACTATTCCACTTGCTTTGATTCTCCGGCAGCTGCGCTTTTAATTCCTCAAGTAACAAAACACTTTCTTTTTTTGGTGTTGCCATTTCTGTTTTGATTTCATTACGCAGACCATTTCTCAAATCATTCAATCGTTCCAATTCGCTCGAACGATCAAAGATCAGATTCGCAAAAGTCGATTTCATTTTTTCTAATGTTTCATCGGAACGTTGCCCTTTTCGTTCATAGCGATTATGCTCTTTAACAAAAATCATTTCACGGGTAGGTTCGACTTCCGTCGTCGCAAAATGCACGTGAAAGTGACCTGTATTGTAATGGATCTCACCTACACTGATTGTGGATCCATTTAATTTTTCTTTCTCATAAAGAACGTTCATCATCTTTCGACCGGCCATGATCAACGGTTCCCTTTTTAATTCATTTGAATATGGATTGTAAATGCCTGCTTCAATCAATGCTTTTGTATCGAAAGACACCACATCTTGAAACAAAACAGATTCATTTTTGTTCGCTCGATCGAATAAATCTTTGTATTGTTCAACTTCATTTTGTGTCAAATCATCATTATTAAAATCAAACATTCCTGTATTCAGTGACCATATTTTTTCTTGGGTTTCCTTTTGCATGATCTCGATTTGTGCTTTTGATAAAGTCGAATAATCAGCGAGACGTTTGTTGATCTCACCTAATGATACTCTTTCTTCAGCTGTCAATTTTGATTGAGCGAGTAACGCATTTTTTCGATCCATATAATCCAAATAGCCTTCAAATGATTGACTAGGATCGTCATTCGTCATGGCCGTTTCAAAATCAGAAAGGTCTTTTTCTTTATACACTTTCTTATCTTCTCGATCCATATACTTTACATACTCAGAATCAAACGAAATAACAAAACCGCTCATTAGGTTTATATAAGAGCCAGCAGATTGTGCCATGTGATCACCTCGTTCATTTAAATGCCATCAGATTCAAATGCACGATACAAAAGCGCATTATTCGTGTCGACGTATTGTTGTAGAATGTGCTTAAAATCATCTAAACTATCTTTAATCGCATCAACTTCTCGATTATTCGTTAGATCATTGATCATTTCATTTTGAAGAATCTGGTTGATCACTTCGTTTCGAGTGACTTTTTTTCCTGTATTAAAGGTTTGTTTCTTAGCTCGCTGTTCGAGGTACGCAACCAACGGCTCGTTTTCAATTATTAAAGTAAATCTTGGCATGAGAAAACCTCCAGCTATTTAATCATTTTGAATCTTATGAGTGCCTAAAAGAGGTAGAACAATGAAAGAGCATAAGGTGAACGCACCACTCTCATGGAGAGAGTGGGAAAATAGGCTGTGCCTATTGCGTTTCAAGACCTTCAGAGAAGTCACCACAACCCTTTTTTTAATGGCACTCAGCTACCACTACAGATGGCACCTAGGTGGTACTTTTTGTAAAAAGTGCCACCTAGGTGCCACCATCAACCCTCAATTATTTTGGTAAATATTGGGAAACAATATCATTAAAATCACGTTCTTTTTTGACATCTTCTTGAACAGATTTGACCTTTTTCTTTTTTTCTTTCTTTGATTCGTCCTTCCTATTTTTAAAGCGATAGTTCTTATTTCGAACAACTCTCTTACTCATTGTGACTGCTTCTTGATAAACATCTGAAGAAAAAAGGTCTTGTATTTTGGTATGATCTTGCTCCAATTTTGCATTGGTCATAATCTCTAATAAAGACAAAGAATCCAATACTTTTTTTTCGAAATTTATTTCTTTTCTCACCCGATTAAGTAATTCAAGCAGCGCATATCGAATCATCGGACTGTCTTTAATATCCTCGTCAACGGGCAAATATGTTTTTAATTCTTTCAAAGCATCTTCATGTTCCGTGTCTAAAAATACCGGAATTCGTTTCTTTGACATGCTATCTCACACACCTTTTTTGAGTTCGTCAATTTTCGATTCAATCAACTGAATCGTCTTTTCGATATCAGAAATTTTGGTTTGATTATCTGAAATGTTCCCTTTAAATGATTCAATCGTATTCTCCAAAGTGGTGATTGAATCTTCCGTTTTTGCTAACTGCTCTCCGACTTGGTATTCTTTTTCTTCAGTGAAAGAAGCAATTTTTTCTCGTGTATTTTTGATTTCTTCGATAAGAGATTTGTTCTCTTCCTCAATCATTTTTCTGTTTAGCTGCTGTAATCGGATATCATTTTCAAGTCCGCTGATTTTCAATTCAGCTTGACTTAAAGTTGAAAGATCACTTTTAATGATCGTCGATTTTTCTTGGGATCCATACAGACTAAGCGCTGATTCATCGGAATCTTTTGATCGTTTATACGTAACATCAAACCGCAAAGCGCCGAATTCATCGTCGATATTTTGTGCTAAAAGAACAAAATAATTTTCAGAAACGGGAATTACTTCTACTTTTAACGGTGTATTGATATCTTCTTTTGTGACGACAGTTGCCTTTGTAACTGGCTCTCCATCAGATACAAGATCGACTTCTGAATCGACATAAATATCCATTCGATAACTTTTACTAACTGGTGAATATTGTTTTTTTAGTACTGTGACCTCTCCTGCATCAAAAGGAATCGGCTTTTCAACTGACGATTCCGAATACGCATTTGCTGGTTTTGATAACACAGCTTGACCGATGATCGATAGAAATAAAAAACCAAAAGCCATTAATATTTTGGTGTATGTTTGTGTCTTCGTTCGAAAATGTTTTTGTTTTATTTTCGATTTCATTTCCTTTACTGAAGAAATAAAGTGAGAGATTTTTCCGAAAATAACCATCATTCATCCCCCTTTTTTAATTTGGTATTTGTTGCGATCAGCTCATAATGATCGATTTGATTCGAATCACTGACGTGCGCAGATGCTACATAAACAAGGACTTGATTTGAATCCAATCCTTCATATTTGAGATCAAAAACGACGAAATAGGTTTGATCATCGTTCGTATAAACACGTAGATCTTCTACGCTCATTTTGGCATCTTCATTGTCCATATCCCCAATCGATTGCTTCATTTCTTGGTTATATTCGTCAGTAATCAACTTCTTTTCGTTCAACAGCGAAACACGATCTTTAAGAAATGGTTCATCTTTTGTGTTGAAATAGGTCGTCACAAAGTCTTGCACAACGGCACTTTTTTCATCCGTTGATTGATTTGTTTGTTCACTTTCAACGGTTTCTGATGCCTGATTTTCAGTAGGAACAACCGTGCTGCTATTGTCCGGCTCCGAATGGTTTTCTTCAATAGATTGTTCAATTTTGGTTTCTGAAACAGCTTCTGATTGTTTGCTTGAATGCCAGATAAAGAGTCCAAAAACTCCCCAGCTAGCTAATAAACCAAGTATTAAAATACCGCTCAATCGTTGATAACTCATGATCTCAACTCCTCATTTTTATTTTCTTCTTGAAAATAGTCCATTCGATAAATACGTGGCTCATCTTCCATTTCAAATCGTATGCCGTGACGCTTATAATGACCGATCAAATCTTCTTTCTCTGCTTCGTTATAAGATAGGAACACGGCTTCTCTTTGTAGATCCTTCCATATTCGAATGACTATTTTTACAATACCTAGTCCTAAAACGAACAATAAGTATGCTGGTTGAATGATACAGGCCAAACAAAGCAACAAATAATTTACACCGCCAAACAAGAAAAAAATAAGCATATTATTTAGCACCCGAACATCCTTCAGCTTGTCTTTAGATAGAACTACAGTAAAGAAAACAGAGAAAATCATCAGTAACAAAACTAAAATTGTATAAATAAATACAATATTTTGATAGGTTACTTTTGTAATATGGCTACCCAAAATAGCATTTAGTTTACTAACTGGCAACGTGTAAATAGATAGATAGCACCCGACTAAAATGATATAGTCGATCAAAATAGATCCATTCCTCAACCATTTGTACTTCTTAAGTTGTCGATAAAGGTCTGTTTTTTTTAGTTCTTCGAACCATTTGTTTTGGATTTTAATTTGTAAATGCTCTTCTTTCAGCGCATGTTTCCACTGTTTAAAAGCTTCTTTGATCATGTTGTTTCACTCCTTTGCTATGACTTATTTAGGTGTGCCATAGCCCATAATATACTGACTGGTCTTGCCATAATTGCGTTCTTTCGTGCTGTCTCCTGAGTTTCCTTCCAACGTATAGACCGTGCCGTTTGAGTAGCTTTTTACGATTCCCACATGGTCACTGATGCCATCTGCGTCCCAATCAAAGAAGATCACCCACCCATCTTTTGGTTCCACACCGACTGGCTGCCATTCATTTTTTTGTTTGAAGTTTTGAATACCCGTCGGACAGTAGGCGAATTTTTCCATGTTCACATTTGCTTTTGCGGCCACATAGGAAACAAAGACAGCACACCATTCAACACGACCACCATAGCCATACCATGACCAATATTTTTGTCCTCCGACATGCAAACCTTCATCGATTTCTGCTTGAGCGACTTTAGCCATATCACTGCTTCCACCAGGAAGACCGGAACTTTTCGGCGTTAGATATTGTTTAACGATCATGGCATAAAACATATTTCCATAGTCATAACGATAGGTATAACCGAGGTTTACCGCCACCGGATTCGTGTAGGTCACTTGTACGCCGTGAGCGTATTTATTCGAAAAAGCGATCGCTCGATTTAAGTCGTAATTGTTTGTCGAAAAGGACAAGAAACCTGGGCCAAAATTATAGGCCTGAATGAGATTTAACAAATCCATATCCTTATGTGCTTTAACCAAACTGGCGAAATACTTTACACCGACTTCAATGCTCGTATAAGGATCTGAAATCGTGTTAGGGGCATTTCCTTGTGACTCACTGGACTGCATGACATCAGGATAACGAATGGCATTTCCACCCGTCTCTGCTTCAATAATGCCAAGTAAGGGATCCACCATATCAGGGATCCCGTTTTTCTCTGCTTCTTTTGTGACCTTATCTTTCCATTGCATCGTCATTTCTGAGACACTAATTCCGCCCCCCTCAATACCTCCATCAGTCGATGTTGTCTGAGAAGCACCACCGATAAAGATCACGAGAAGCAAGCTGGCTACCACAATAACAAGGGCAGTTAAAACAGCGGTTGAACTACCTAAAAAAGCAAGTAAGAGTTGGATTTTCTCCTTCTTACTTGCTTTTCCGGCCAACAATTTAATTATTTTCGATTTCATTTTATTAATGACCTCCTGCAAATCGTTTCAACTGTTCTTGATCAGGATCCGTTTTGATCTTGTAGTTGTTATTTCCTCCTAAATTTACGATTACTTCTCCTTGTTCGAGTAATGCCAGGTCTTCATACTGTCCATCAGTCAACAGATTTCCCATTGCTTTTTTCATTGTTTCACTGACTGAAGCATCCAGCTGTAGAAAGAATTTCGCATTACATAATTCAAAGACTTGTTTGATTTTTGAAATGTAATCATCAGAAGACGTTTCAGGCAATAGCTCTTGCGGTGATTGTGTCGCAAAGAAAGCACCTGCAGAAAATTTCCGCATTTCTTTTAAGAATTTGACCACTTGTTTGACGACAAATACCGTATCAGGACTTAGGATCTCTTGACATTCATCCAAGAAAAAGGCAAAGAATCGAACTTCATCAGGAGTAATATCGCCATTCTCCAAAGCAATTTTTTGTTTCCGGCCATTTTTAAGTGCCTGGTTCCAAACGATATTCATAGCCGTATAAAGCATGCATTTGTACACTTCATCGTCAAAGTGACCAATCGTTTCAATATCAAAGAAAAGGACATCTTCTTCATCAATATTTCGAAACGTGCTGCGTCCATTGAAGATCGACCCATATTGTTCGCACATTGACGTGATCACCGTTTGAAAGTTTTCCATTTCCACCATTTTGACGTCTGTCACACGATCCTTATAGCCGCTTTCCACAAATTGATCAACGAATTTCTTGAATTCACCAACTGTAGGATATTTTGAAGGATCCAATCCAATGATATGAATATCTTTTTGATTCTGTGTATAGTTTTCAGGTAATAGACCGTAAGAGATATAAAAATCATCCATGATCTTACCAAAATCGAGAATATCTACTGAACGCATAGCAGGATTTAAGAAGCGCACTTTGTTAAAAAAAGTTGCTCTATGCTGCAAGTAACTGTTCAGTTCATCGATCACTTTACCGCTAGTATCGGTGATTGTGGCTAGTGGTTCCATCGGATTTAACATGCCTTCTTTTCCAGAAAGATCATAAATTTTCCCGTTTTGCGACTGAATCAATTTATACCAATCTCGATTTTTTTCAAACCCTCGAATGATCGTCCGCTTGCCATATAACAATTCCTCAATTAGCTTCAGTAACGTCGATTTTCCCATACCAGATTTCCCAAGAAGCATAGAACTAAATGATTTTCTAAGTGCAGTGATCATGTACGGATTATAGATAAATGACCCACCTGTGTCTGTTTTCCCAATATAGCCACCACCCGTATCATTTAAAAATTGGTGATTAAAAGGATAACCGCCACCGATCGCAGAACTTGGCACGGTTATGCCTTCCTTACTGCCTGGTTCATTTTGTTGTTCAGAATAACTTTGAAAGAAAGCTAGCCATTCTTGAGCTTGTTTGCCAATATAAGAAACGGATTTGTAGCCCATGGCTTTGAGCGAACGTCTAAGATCACCCACTTCCTTTTCAAGCTCTTCTTGTGTATCTGCAGTCACATAGATACGTATATCGACCATTTTACTGACTTCGTCGCCTTGATTGATTTCATTTGCGTAACGTTCCAGAGAACGAAACTCATTGACTGCTTCGTTTCGTTGGGTACGGGTTCGGTTTTCTTCTGCTTGTGAGTCTAATTCACGCATAGCTTTGTCAATATCGCTTAAAATGACTTCTTTGTCGATCGGCGCTAGATCGAATTTTGTGATTGAATTTTGATTGTTCATGATCGTGGTTAACCAAAATGGCGCTGGCCGTTTGGCTAATTGATAGATGTGAAGGCAAGCATAGGTACCGTCCCCTGCGACCATTCGGTCTTCAGGAAACGTAATGCCGCCTTGAGGTTGGATTTTTTCGATGAAACTGAGGTCAAAGCCTTCTTTAACAAGTGTTTGAATTTCTTTTTCATTTAACATAATTTTTATCCTCCAGACTAAATCGGGGTATTCAGGTTATTTAATTTAATTAAGATCTGCTCAATTTGTTTCGGCGGAATATCCTTGATTCCTAGATTGGATCCGCCTGCTCGTTTTAGAATCGTTTTGGAAAGATTCAGCTCCTTTTCTGTTTTTCCATAAACGATAAAGTAGAATTCTAAATTTGATAGTTCTTGTTCGACCCACACCAAACGGCTGATCTGTTCTCGAATGATTCTTGCTCGAACGGGGTTTCTTTCTTCCCTTGCCAGCTGCAGCTGTCGGTTCCAATAGACCAGATTATCATCGATATTTGTAGGAAACATCATCGATAAAATACTCATTTCTTCTTCATAGATCCGCAACATATTTTCAAAATGGCGCATAGCCTGATATTGCTCGCTTGCACTGAGACCGTTAATATTTCTTGTCGTGACTTTCAAAAAAGAGAGGTACCGGCCATTTTTTTTGACCACGTTTCCTCTGATCATTTTTTTGATTGGTACCAATTCTTGAATAGAAGGGTTCTCCCCTTTAGTGCGCTTTCGTCCTATTGATCGGAAACTTTGAACTTGTTTTGCGGCCATGCCTTACCCTCTCCTTTTTTTATAGCTTTGTACTTCATACACATTTCGATCCATAACGATCAAGCAATAGATCGTATATAGGTTTCTTCTGTTGCCATTTGACGCTGGCTTTGCACATAGGAACAAGCCAAGGAAAAAGAAAACAATGCCTAATAGGATCGACGTCACAAGAGAAAAATGCAGATACCCTTGTAGATACAAAAGGAACATCGAGGGGCCAAAGACGATCAGAAGATCCAAGATATACAAAGATTTATATTTTAGTTCTTGTTTAATACTTCGTTGAATCACTATATTATGGTATTTATCCATGTTTTTTCCTCCTCTATTGGTACCAATCTGCTTCGTCATAACTGGTTGGAATATGTTCTACCGCTTGACGGTACTCATTTAAAGCCGTTTCTTCTGCTGGCTGACCTTCAGATAAGTGCTTTCGACGACGATCGGTCACTTCCTTGGTTTCTAACAAGTTGTAGCTTTGTACAATATCTTCAGACACGTAACACCGTTCCCCTGACTGATTTTCATACGGTCGGACTTGGACTCTGGCCACAAAGGACACATGAGATCCTCGACACGTCATTTCAACAAAGGACTTTGCGATCGTGCCATACAGCACACATAAAAAGGAATCTGATTGATAGTCAGATTCCTTTTTTGTCTTGAAGTTTCGTTTTGATATTAGCAAGACACGTGTATAACACGTGCCACTTTCCGTTTTCTTTAAGACGGGACTTTCAGCCAATCGGCCTTCAATACAATGGACATTTAACACGAGATCTCCTCCTAAATATAATCATCGGCATTTACTTTATTCATGGATTGATAGATATCATAGTACTCATTTTCTGGTGTCACACTCGACTCTTTCAGGTATTTAGTGGCCAATTCTTTTGGTGTAGAAAGCTCCTTCGTTTTTGATTCAACCGTTGGAATATGATACGTTGGTGCCGTTGATTTTTCTGCAGGTTTCTGGCTAGTCACCGATCGATGGTTCGTTGGTTGTACTGATTGTTTGATCGAACCTGATTTTGGCTCACTACGTCTAGCAGGTATCACCGTTGATCGATCAATTCCTCTACTTGGTGATTGTTGCACTATTTGAGTGCCAGCACTGGTGGACGATGGATTGCTTCGTTGTACGCTCGCTGCTGTAGAAGAACTTACACTTGTAGTCCGTTCAAACGCCACAGAAGCTCCTTCAGGCGCTTGTTCACTCGATTGAACAGATTGACTAGGTGCTACTGCAGAAGTGCCGTAAGACGTTTCTGGTGCGGATCGTTTCACTTCTTGATCATTGGCTCTCTGAGTGTTAGTTGGATTTCCTTCAGAGGCACTCGGATTGTTTGACTGTTGCATATTGTTGTTCTGATTGACTTTGTCAGTCGCTGCTTGGATGGCGGCTTTTCTACTTGGCGTATGGATCGGCGGAATGGTCGTTCGTTGGATTTTTTGTGAAGCGGCCGTTTTCCCTGTTTCCAAACCATTCGTACGATTGCCGTTGATAGGGTCGATCGGTGATTCCGTTCGATTGCCGCTTTCACCCATATGTTTCAGCTCTTCAGCTGAAATATTGCCAATGCTTTTTCCATCTGTTTCTTTTCCTTGGGAAACGGTGCTGGAAGAAGCAGAAGCGTTCATTGGTTGATACATTGTTTCTGGTGAAAGATTGGTTCCTGAAGGCAAATCTCCATTAGCAGAAACCTGATCCTTGTCTTGAACCGATGGACTTATCTGATCATTTGGAACCGCTGATCGATTCGATCCTTGCGTTTGTGTCACCGGCTCTTGTTGGTCATTCATGCCAAATGTTTGGCGCATGTTGGCCGCAAATTCCTGCACACTGCTTTTAGAAGATCCATTGTTTCCTGGAACCGTTGAGCGACTCTGAATCGATTTATCATTGTTATTTTCGTGTACACCGTTATTGACTCTCATACGGCTGACTGCATTTCCGGCGTGCTCTTTAATACTACTACCAGCATTCACTCCACCTTTTACAGCGCTTGTCGCAGCTTTCGCAGCAACTGCTGTACCAACCATAGCTTGCCATCCTGAACGAAGCCCGATATCCAACCCCAGAAATTTCCCAAAGAAATTTGGGCCGTCGATCGTAATTCGGACACCAACAATACAAAGTACTAAATATGGAAGAAAATCGACATCAAGATTACCTATAAATGAAAAATATAACTTAAAGATACTCAAGCTAAACCCTGTCAACATAATCGCTAATAAACTGTTTCCAATATCCAAAAGGATTTTTTTTGTTCGTTGTCCGGTTTCAATATCAGAAACAGAAAGAACTGGAAACATCAACTTTGCAAATAGTAGTTCAATCAAAGACGTTGCAATTATAAATGCAGAGCAGATAAAAGCAAACGACACTGTCAGTAATGACAAAGTGATTGTCCCCGTCCTGTATGAAAAACGGAATTTACCTTCCTTAAAAAAATCAAACATTCCATTTTCTATTTTTTCTGATATGACTTTTCCATCTTCGTCAGTCTTTAACCTATATTCTAGGTAGGAAGTGTCATCTTGATTTTTGGCTTTATCCTTCATGTTTCTGACTTTTTCAGGAGTTAAAACTTCTGATAAATCAGTAGCTTTAAAAGCTTGTTCTGACAAATTGTTTTTTTGAGTTCCCGCATCACTATTCTGTCGAGAAAAGCCATTTTTTGAAGAATACTGTAAGTCCGACAAATTTTCTTTTACAATACTGTATGAAAGTGTGCTTTTCTCAGCCATATCTAAATTTTTTGATTCTCCATAAACTTTTTGAGAAAGCTCCACACTGGATGTAATCAATCCTGGAAGCTGAACACCCAAACAAACAAAAAAGACAGCCCTAAAAAGGCCTGCCTTTAGATCCACTCGTTCGTTTAAAATATATTTATAAGCAATAACAATAATCATAATAATCAAAACAGTGAATGAGACTAATCGCATGCTTGTATATATTTTACCGATTGCCCCATTATCAAGAAATCCAAAGACCTTAAACACTTGATCCAGGATATCTTCCACCCCTGAAGCCAGTTTATAAAGTCCTTTGACCCAGTTTGCACTTATCCATTTAAATAAATAGCTAAATAAAGTTGCATCTTGAATCCATTCACTAAATTTTTGAAGAAAATCCGTTGCTTTTTCCGTTTTACTCACCTTCCAATCATAAAAAAGAAGCCTTGAAAAGGCTCCGTTGTTACATCAAAATATTTTTAAATCCCGCTTATACATGAAATGAATTTAATCGTTTTTCATTTAATTTCTTTAATTCCTTTGTAGTCTGTTCTCAAATTTGCTAAAAGAAGCTCTAATGTATCCTCTGATCCATAGTAATCTTCGTATCCAGTATCACTTATATCCAATTTATTATTTTGGTAAGGAATAGACGAATATCCAAGTGCTTTATAAAACACTTTATTTTCGGTTTCTTCTCCATCAGAATCTCTATCTATTTTTCTAACTTCATAAATAGATAGAACTCGAAATGTTTCTTTTTCGCTAAGAAGGCCTTTCTCTGAACAATAGTAGTTTCCTTTATTAGTTGAGGAATACGTTGTACTAGTAAATCCGTAATCATAGCTTTCGAATTCTTTTTTTGATAAATCGTCGATTAAACTAAGAATATCCGCTAAATTAGATATCTCACTAAAGTCTTCTAGATTTGAGACACTTAATTTTACATTGTTATCTCCTTTGATAAATTTACCTTCATCTTCTAATTCCGTAATATAGGAATCAGAAACCTTTACATTCACAGAATCTCCATTGCTATAAGTACCGCTTCCAGCTAACTCCTCATATACAAAATCATCATAAGTCGCCTTTCCAGCCCCGTCAAATCCAGTGAATACAATAGGCTCCTTTTCTACTATACTTTTGATATCTATATTTTCACCTTTTTTGAGTCCTGTAACTTTGTATTCTTTTTCTTGATGAGGTATGGGAAATTCACTTGAGGTGGAAGTTATAGTAAATTTGACAATATCTCCATTTTTGAGATCACTGGTTTTATCGAATCCATACTCAACACTTTCAAATGCTTGATAAGCTTTATAAGCTTTTTCATAATCATTGGGAGTACTCTTAATATAGTCAATGGTAATTTCGTTCTCACTTATCAATCCTTTTGCTTGATCTTTTGATAAACCAGATTCAATTAATAAGTACTCTTGGATACTATGCTCTAAATCATCCTCATTATAATTTAAGTGACCATTTTCATTGTATCCAGAAAATTTTGGATCTATCTGTGAAATGAAGTTTGTCTTCTTTTTATTAACAACTCCTATTGCTACTGAAACACATACCAGAATTAAAACAATAGTAAATATCCATCTTTTACTTTGAAACTTTTTGAAATTCATATTAACCCAACTTTCTCGTTTTTTACTATATTAATATAAATCGGTTTGACTAAAAGATAGTTAACAGTTATATCAATCTATTCTAATTAAATTAGAAATATCTTTATAGTATGGCTTGTTTAAATAGAAATTCGCCAGCTGTAGAAACGCACACCGTTCTTCTTCTTTAAAAAGTGGTTTAAGATCTTCGGTTACCGCTTGTTTCAAAAAGTCGATTAAATCAATTTTTTGTGATTCTTCCGGATCCTCGTCAATCGAAAGTTTGATTATTTCTCGATAGTTTTCCAAATCTTTTGTATCAAAACGGTTGAGGACTGATGCAAAGGCTTCTTCATCGATCTGTAACAGTTCCTCTTCTGACTGAAGGCCTTCTTCCAGAGACAAAAGCAGCGATCGGTTGATTGATTCTGAAATCAAATCATCGACGTCGATTGCGTTTGCTGCTAAATCAAAGGTTTTATGTTCAGAGGGAATGTTAAAGTCTTCAATCGGTCGGTTTGGGTCAAAGTACTCACCCAAATATTCAAATCGGAAAGGCATAGACGTCTCTTTCGTAGAAAAAATAGAGTACGACCGGATTTTTTGGCGCTTTTTGTTTTCCCTGTGCAACCTCAGTACAACCATTTCACCCATCATAAGCGTAGATAATTTATACGGAGTAATTATTCGTTGAGAGCCGACGTTGGTTTGTTTACTCGTATCAAGAGAAAGTGGATCCTGTTCACCAGTCGAATGTTTTTCTACCGTTTTCTCACCAACTCTTTTCGATATTTCTTCGTGCGTATCTTTGTCTTGGCTCATGATATACAAATGGTTTTGGCAATTTTCTTTGATGATCTTCGCCGTATAGTCTCCATATACAGAGCCTAATTGCGCATAGCTTTGTAAAAATAGATCGAACAGAATGTTTCGCCCTAAACAAACGGTCACAATGTTATCCATACTTTCAATGGCTGGCATGTTCCCAAATTCATCCAGGATAAAATGGACTCTTCGGAAGCACTTCCCACCTCTTGTATTTCCAGCATTTTGCGCAAGTGTTGTGTACAGTTGTTTGACAAACATGGAAGAAATCACATTTTTAGACGGATCATAATCCGGCGTGATCATGAATACAGCGATCGGCTTTTCTGTGTAGAAAAGTTCACATTGCTTCAACTCGTCTAAATCTCCGCTGGTTCGATTTAACTCACCATCTTTTTCAAGTAGAGTGATCGAATAGGTTGCTTTTTTATCTTGAAAAACCACTTCTAATTGATCGCCAGTGTTTAAATTCAAATTGAAGTTCAAATCCACCACACCAGCCATATTCGGACGGATCGTTTCTACTCCTAATACTTGCCCATTGCGTAAGAAGCGAACTTTCAAAATTTGATCATACATCGATCGATCAAATTGGAAGAACAACGACTTAGGAAAACCCACCGACTTCAGCCGAAAACTATTTTTTGACGTCATCTTCGCAATCGCTTCAAACCCTTGGAAAATCGTTAACTTATCCAAGACGGCACTTTGAATTGGCCCTTTATTCTTCGAATCCATAGAAGAAAATGAAGAGTATTGTGCTTTGGCGATATGCCCTTGCGGCAAACGTTCAAAGTAGAGATCGAGTTGTGTGTACTCTTTTTTCGTGACCCGATCAATGACTTTTCGATTTGTCATTTCAATGATCCACTGTGCCACATTGTACATTGTAATCTTTCCTAAATCGTCCTTTTCCAAATAATAGTCGATTAGGGCTAAGATCACACCGTTTAACAGCTTCTGCGCACCGCTATAGACCCATTTGTTCTGACCGGCGTTTGGATCGTTGAACAATGCATACGTGAATTGATCCACCAACATCTGCGCAGAAGAAGAATCCCCTCTTACATAAGCATCAATGATCAGCTGCAGCGGATTATAACTCATGGATTGATCGGGTGTTTCTAAATTAAGTACTTGTACCTCATAGCCCCTTTCTTCTAATGTTTCTTTTGATCCTTTGTAGAGTTCTCCTTTCGGGTCATTAAAAATCAGAGAACACTGTTCCTTCGCTCGACTCAAGATATCAGTCAGTGGAAAAACGATCGACTCACCCTTACCTGATCGACTCGTCCCTAGAATGAGTGAATTGACTGTATTGAGATCGATATAAAACTTGTTCATATAGTGCGTGATAGGAATACCGCCCATTCCTTCAAACCGTTCCTTTCGATCAGGTACGGCCGAATATTGCTCTTTGATCTCTTGAATCGTCGCCAAACGGGCGTCTCCTTCTTGCCCATAACTCAATGAATCAAATTTTCGAGTCAGTTTTTTAAAGACGAACCAGGAAAAAAAGAAGGCCAAGGGTAGCGTGATAAGCAGCTGCTTGTTCGTTCCTACATGAATGAACAAGGAACGGGCAAAATAAGGAAACGTTTGAAACAGCTTCCCAGCCGTTGAAAAGTCCTGGTTTATCGAAAGTGTAAAAGCTTGGCCAAGAATCGGCAGAAATGAAACGATAAAATTGATCAGATAGTTGCTCATAAAATAAACAAAGAAGAAGGCACTGAAAAAACCCAGAAACGCTATTGGCGCATGACGCTTCTGTTCTTCAGCGAGTCCTTCTCCTTTTATCGAATAACCCCTTCCGATAAAAAGGGCTAATTTTTTCAGACCGAAAACAGAAAATAATCGGTAGAAAAAGGAGCGTCTCTTACTTCGTACTCGCATAGATGCTCACCTTATTCCAATACCGATTTTGCTTCTTTCGGCTTGTCCTGTAACAAGTAAGCAGAAGCGATCTGTTGCTTTTGACCCATGGTTAAATCCTTTTTCAACGCATCTGAAAGCTCTTGGTAGATTGACGTAATGGCCTTTTGATCTTGTTGTAGAATGGCCAGATCCAATAAACCATAATCAGATTCGCCTAGCTTTGTTAACTGCTTTAAGGTGTCTGTGTCCTCTTTTTCAAAGACGACTTGAACCACGTGGTCAATATTTTCAGGATATTCTTTAGCCGCTTCAATATACTTGCCAGCACTGATTTGATCATCATAAGAAGGAACCGCTGGTTCCGTTGATTCGAAACTTGCATAAGAATTTTCTGTTTGAACAGCTGCAGATACAGTTGTTTGATTTGAATCTTGTTGGGCTATTGCATGAACATAGCCGCCAAATCCTGCCACCGCAAGTAAAACCGCACCACTTAAAGTGATTTTTTTCCATAAAGATGGTTTCCCAGCTGCTTGTTGTACGGCACTTGGCTGTGTTGGCGCTGCCTGTAAAGGCGTGCCTTGTTGTTGCTGTTGGATAAATGCCAGCAGCTGTTGTTGCGTCGCCAAGTTTTCAGCCCCTCTTCGGGTCTGATCATCGAACAATTTTGCTAGAAATTGCGAGATTTCCATTTCTTTTTGTTGATTTTGTTGCTTCGTCGATTCAACATTCTGCACGGCTTTATCTTTTAGGGACAATTCTTTTTCTTTTATAGCCAATTCACGATCACGCTGCGCAAGTACGGCTTTTTCCCGTAACTCTTGTTCATGGATCCGACGTTGCTCTTCAAAGACAGGCTGTGATTCAATCAGTTTTGATTTCATTGATTGTAAGTACTGCAGTTCTTGATCCGTGACTTGTTGCACTGATTCGACCAAGATCGTGCTTAACTCTTCGAGTTGACTGTTCTTACGCTCAATCAATTGGCTGTACTGTGACTTATGAGCTTTTTCTTCATAAGAAGCAGTGATTTTTTCTTCCTCTTGTTCGATTGCTTCTTGTCTCATTTGATTGAGTTGTGCCGCTTTTTCCTGTTTGTCTGCCTGCAGTTTGACATCGATTTGATAAAGCTCGTCTTGATGGCGCTTATTCAATCGTTCCAGTTCTTCTTGTTGGCGCTTTTGGATCCTCGCTTTATCAAGCGCTAATTGATTCTCTAAAGAAGTGAACGCTGCTTCGATCTTATCAGTAAATTCTTCACTTAGAATTGCTTTTTTAGCAGCTAATTCCGCAAGACATTCTTCAGAACCGTCGTCTGCAGTAATTTCTTGATAAGCGATCGTCAACTTTTTGATCAATTTGTTCTCTACGTCATTTTTTAATTTATATAGGCTTGAGATCAACTGTTTGTAGAACGTTGGATTGTATTGCGTCCGGATAAATTCTTTCTTTCGCTCACTAATAAAGTCATTTTTATCGGCTAAATCAAAATACACGATCAATTCTTGCGTTTGACGATCCAGCTTTGCTTCTAGTTTAGCGATCAGCGATTCTATAGGATTAAAAATCGGTTGAGTCGTTAAATCCAAATAGGCGTCCAACGGTGGAATAACGACACTTGGAATCGATTCTTTGACTGTAGAAGGAACAATATCGTTCTGAGAAGCTTGTGGGCTAAGAATTTCTTCTTTTTCCATTTCTAGATCTTCAAGAGGAACTCCATCTTCTTCCTCGACGGTTTCGTAATCAGGGACATAGTTGTCTTCGGGCAACTCCAAGGCTTCTTCTACAAAATTCTCTGAAGGTGATTCTTCAATTAGTGGTACGGCTACTTGTTGTTTTTTCGGCAGTACACGAGAAAGAAGATTTTCCGCAACCTCCGGCAATTTCACTTCTGGCAAGGACAAGCCGCTAAGAAATGATGGTTTTGGTTCGTTGACTTCTTGTTCAACAGGTTCAAATGACTGATCGAACTCGACTAAAAGATCATTTTCCAATTCCTCAAACTGTTCTTTTTGGCTTCCCTTTAAGTTTCTAAGCTCCTGAATAATATCCTCGTCGATCAGTAGGTCTAAAGGTACATCTTTTGTTAAGGGGAGAGTGAACTCCCAATAGTCTTTTGTTCCTTCTATACGATGGATCTCTAAAGTCATCTTATTATCCAGCGGCCCAACGTCTGCTTGAACCTGGTAAAAAAGTTCTCTCGCTTCAGGAAGAGAATACTTCTTTTTCAGGGTCAATCGCTTCGTAGCTTTGATTTCTTTTGGTAATTTTGTAAAACGCAAAATATAATTTCCCATGGTTCTCTCCTTTAAAAAAAGATGGAAAGTGCTAATGCTTCCCATCTTTTTGTACATTTAATTTTAGAATCCTTTACCAATCCCTTGAAAGTAGGTTGCTAATGAAACTGCTGACATAATTACGATCATTCCTAAAGCAATCCGAAACCACATACTTTTGGCCATGTCCGCTTTTCGATCTGAACTCATGAAAATAATTCCGGCAACGATCGTCATAATAACGGCCAGTGGTAGTGATAGTTTTTGTAGTGCTGTGTAGATTGTTTTTCCTGAATTATCTAAAGAAGTGACCCAATCATTCGTTGGTAGTGTTAGCAGTGCTAGTTGTAGTTTCATTAACATGTTTATTTCCTCCATTTTTCACTTGGTTTTTATCTGATACAAGAGTATTGATTTTTGAAAGCACGTAAGACTCGCATTGCTTTTCAATCGTTGATTCTTCCCATTCCTTGTCTTTTCCTTCAAGAATGGCCATTTTTTTATCTCGTAAATGATCATTCGTCCATTCCTTAAAGGTAATACCTTCTTGAGAAAGTAATTCTTTTGCGGCTTCTACAAATGGTGAAGCCGCAGATTTTTTCCCTGCCATATGCTTCTTCCTTCCTGGCTAATTGATTATCTGAAAAAAGAAAAACCCCTCGATTTTTTCGAGTAGGTTCGCTTTTGTCTTGGTTCCATTTCCGGCAATGCTTTTTGTTCTTCGTTGAATTGCCGATTGATTTCTTGGTAAAGCTTTTCTCCTTCCAAGCGATTTGTCTCAAGAGTGGATATCTCCTCTTGCAACATATCTAACAGTTGTACCGTGTTCCGTGTAGGATCAACGACCACGTCTTCTAAGATTATTTCTTGTTCGCCATTGTCAATCACTACTGACAATTTCGTAGGCTCCGTGATTGAACGCTGTAGCTGTTCCATGATCTGTTGTGCTTGAAAGATACCGTGAACCATCTTTGTGTTCAATGCACGGTATTTTCGTGTCAATTTTTTGTTGACGTGCGAAAAATGTACCCGATATTGCCCGGACACACGATCACCCCTTTCACATTCTTATGCTTCCTTGTGTCCACCACTGTTCCCATGCAGCTTTTATGACGTCTTGATAATCAATGACTACTTTAAGAAAAAGCGCACCCACGACCAAACTGATGATCAACCGCAATAGCTTTGAAAATACTTTTCCCATATCTTCACCTCACTTGAGAAGGCGCTTGACCTTCAATTCCGATTTTCACAGAGATATTGTCCGGTAGAAATAAAACTGGATAGGTCGCTTTGATCGTATAAGCCACCGTATCTCCAAATGCGGCCTTTTTCCCTAGTTGTGTACTTTCTATCGTATACCATCCGTGGAATTGTTTAGTTGAGTACTCTTTAAGTTCTGAAACTGCTTCAGCTGTCAGTCCACCTTTTCGCTCGATCTGATAATTGACTTGTTGGCGATAAGTAGTGATCGTTTGAAGTTGATAACCGAAAACGACGACGCTCAAAAAGGCAAGCACAGTCAAACAGTAAAACAGCATGCTGAAAATTTCTCCCTGACTATCTTCTACATCCATAATTTATGCTCCTTTCTTTAGAGATAAACATAGACTTTTCCAAGTTGGAAAGGAATGATCGCAATAGAAGCACCGAGAACAAAGATCAAAATCGCTCCTACTAGCTTCATATACAACCCCGAAAATCGACTGAGCTTAAAATGGATGATTTGTTCAATACCGGCCATCATTTCTTCACTGGCAATCCTGGAAAGCTGATCGATCACTTGCAAATTCGCTGATCCTTGTGCCAAACGTGCCAAAGTAACCATAAATAACCGGCTGCTGTCAGTGCCAGACATTTGTTTAGCGAACATCTTAAACGGATCGAAACTGCTTGGATTTCGACTCATATCCAACATGAGCCGTTGTAAGATCTTCTTATCGATTTCATGTGGCATCCTTGGAACGATTCGCTCAAAAACAGAACGAAGATTGATCCCCCCTCTTGTTTGTTTTAATATCGGAACAAGTAGCCGTGAAAATTTTGAAAATTGAATTTGACGTTCAAATCGAAACTGCTGATAAACGACCTTAACTGATTTGATCGTGTCCAAATAAATCAGCACACTGACAACTAGCCCAATAGGAATCAGATACAAACTCATTAAAAAGCCAAGAACCACAAAGATAGAAAAACAGATGGCAGAGGTGCGAATTTTCTTTTTCGCCCACTTTTCAATGTTTTCCTTAGTATTATTCATTTCTAATAGATTTTGATAAACAACATCTGAAAGTAAACGGGAAAAAAATGGTCGATTCTCACTTGGTTCAGCGGTTTTGTTTCGAATAACGAGATTCATTTTTTGGTTCGCACCCCCAATTCCGTGACAGAATCATCAAAATACTGCTTGAAGAAACTATTTAAGATCACACTAAGCGAAATGAGACAAATGGCTGAACTGACATAACCGATTGGATGGTGCGCATAGCCGTCCATGTATTGCGCAAAATCACCATTCATGAAGAAAGAAACTCCATGAAATAGTAAGATAATAGCGCCCATTAAAAAAAGAAGTGTTTGCACACCGCTTAACATTTCATTCTTCTTCTTTAGAAACGAATTGACTTTTTCTAACATTTTACTGTGGTGTTCTGTTAGGTATTGCAACGAATCTGTATTGTTTTTCCCTTCTTGAATAATCGTGTCAAGCTGTTCCAAATACTGACCAAAAATCGCATCATCATGATACTTTTCAGATAAGGTATTCAATAAATAAGAGACCCGTTCCGGATCAGACCCTACACCAAGAGCGGCATACAAGCTTCGGAGATCTTCAGAAAGTTCTCCTTCTGTTTCATCGATCACATAGGCCAACGACTGAAGAACAGTCAAATCATTGTCCATTGTCACTTGTGTGAGATTCAAAAGAAATTTGTTTCTGGCCACCAATGACTGTATCTGGTACCGCCGATTCACGACCTTTGGCAAGATAAACCGATAGCCGTAGATGGCACCAATCACTGTACACCCGACAACGATCCACCAAATATACGTCAGAATCAATGAAAAAACGCCTAAGACTACAGCTGGGAGTCCAACGAGCTGAACGATCTCTTTTTGCTTTAATCGCTGCCCGTAAGCACTGTTTAATGCATGTAATTCTTCAAGATTTACACGGTTTTTAGTTTCCGTCTGAAGTTGATTGATCCGCAAACTCTTTCACCGCCTTTTGAAGAATCTGTTCAAGCTCTTCCGATTTATTAATCTTTTCATTGGTCATTTCAGGAAAATCAAAAGTTAAGAAGCGTTCTGCTAGCTTTTCCTTGTACTGATCAGACAACTGACCCGTAGTAACATAGAACTGCCCGTTGTTTAATACTTGTTTAAACAAAGTAGTGGCCGTATCTTTTACTGAATACTCTACGATTTCTGACAAATATCGAATTTTTTTGAAAATAAGATTTTCCGAATCGATCTCGATATAAGCAGTTTTGATCTGAAACCCAAAGTCAAAGAATGTAAGGATATCTTCAGTAACTGCTTCTTCATTGATTTTGTAAACCATACTAGACATGGTGACTAACCTTCGAGGATGTGCGCGACAATTTGTTGAGTGAATCGACGTCAATCCCGAATGGTTTGTCCGTGCAGCTTGGATCATTTCATAAGCTTCAGAACCCCGTGTCTCTGACGGAACGATCCATTTAGGATAATTCCGTAAAGCGGCTTGAACCAGATCTGAAATCGTCACGATATTTCCTGTAACGAGAGAAAAAATATCATGATCTGGCAAAAGTTCCTTGATCCTTGTTTCAGGAACGTCCTCAATCATAAAGATACGGTCTTTTTTTGGTACAAAGGACAACATCATTTTGATCAATTCTGTTTTCCCAGAACCCGTCTCCCCACCGATCACGCTCATTGATCCAGCCTTCATAATTATTTTAAGAAAGTCTAAAACAAAAGATGGCGCAAAATCGACAAACGTTTCTTCGGTCAACACTAGACCTGGTCGACTGACCCGTAAGGACATCGTAGTGCCACTTGGACTGATCACTTGATGCATAGCGTTTAATCGTAAATTTCCTGATACACTATCCAAGATAGGGTCATTTCGAGTAAATGGCTTTCCTACAGCATCCGCGAACTTCTTTACGATTCGAAATACCGTCTTTTCAGGATCGGTCAACTGTAATTGTTCTGCCGTGTAAATTCGTAGTTGATCCGCACTTTCGACGGTTAGAAACGTGCTGTTCCATCCGATATCCGTGATTGTCTCGTCTTGCAAAAGCAGGCGATCGATAAATTCAAAGCCGACGATCTCATTGATAACATAAGCCGCTTTTTTGTGTCCTTCGTCATTTTTTCCAAATCGTTGTTCTTCTTGAACCAACTTAACGAGCTTTTCACGAGAAACTTTAGAAGTGAAGGCACGCATCACTTCATCTGGATAGTGCTCGACTAAATCGTCTCGAATCACTTCGACTCGACTATCTTCAACTAATTTTTTCAAATAATCGTCTTGCTCTTCTTCAGCAGCTGAAGGTACATTGCGAAATTGATTGGTAGTCACGAGATTTCTTACATTTCTTAACACGTCTTTTTCATCTTGAAAGACGGACTTTTTTTCTCTAATAACAACCATTGATTTACCCTCCTTCCGGCGTACTTAAAATGCATGTGGCTTCGTCAATGGATCCATCGGACTCTACATAGGCACGAATGCCTTTGATTCCTTTGTTATCTGCTTCTTTTAAGTAGTTGAACGTCACTTTTACCGTTTTTTTTGCATAAAACGGCTGCTTCTTGATCGTCTGCTCAAACTCTTTTTCAAAGTTGGCTTGATCCAAGTAAAAAGTGCCTGGTTGAATGCGTGCAGAATCATCTTTGTTACTGATTGCAGCTGTTCTTAACGCTTCAGTAATGTTAAATGCTTCCGTATCTTTCTTGGCATTTCCGATAAAAAACCACGCAATTAAAATCATAAAAAGTGCTCCTACGATCATAACCGTGATCTGTCGCCAATAATGTGTCATTCCTCCCTCTCCTAACCAAGAAAAAGGAGAAGACAAAGAGTGTCTTCCCCGATCATCTTTTTATCCATTATTTTGTTGGTAATGTTGAAACGTAAGTAGTGATTTTAGCGAGCATTTGTGTTGTTAAGTCAGGAAAAAATACGAAAGCTGCACCCCCGACGATCGCAACTAAACCTACTGCAATCGCAATGTTCATCAATGTGTGAGAATGATGTTGAACTGTATCCATGAATGTCACCTCCCTTCAGTAGAAATAGAAACCGGCTATCAAAGCCGATCGTTACTTGAAAAATAGTTGTTTGATTTCATCAAAAAATTTGGTGCAGACTGCCAAGATCCCAGTAACGAATACCATAACGGCCTGAACAAATTGATTTTGTTGAATCGCTGAGGTCAGCGAACCGGAGACATTGCTGCTTCCAGAACCAAAGTTTAAAAACGAAGAACTGATCTGATTCAAGTAATTGAACGGGATCCCGATCAACTGCTTAAAGAGAAAGAAAAAGACCAGGATCCCTAAACTGCTAAAAACTACTTTTCGCAATAGGTGCCTGGACTGTTTTAATTCCGATCGTACATCAAAAACGGCTGAACCATACATATTGCCCAACTCCTTACTTTCCTCTTAACCACGTGATCTCTGCTTTTGACCATCCTTTTGGCACAGTCGTATCAGGATAAACCGGCGTGAGTAACAATTCATCTTCTTTCTTTGTTTTACTATCAATCGTCGCATACATGTTTGCGTAGACCGAAAGCGTTTGGTTCATCGATAATTGAATAAAGTTACGGCCAATCACATTCGATTGCAGCGTCAGATTGTAGTCCCCTTTTTCTGCCCAAATCGGCAAATAAAACTTTCTTCCCCCATCAAGTAATTTGTTTGGTATTTTTTTTGTTGGATTTTTTACTTGTTCTTGCGTATACAATGCACCCGTCTTCTCCTCTACGCTTATTTGAGGAAACTCAAATTTTGTAGAAGTAATTGCGGCAGTCGTTTGTTTCGCTACTTGATTGACCGTACGATCTAACGGGATTTGAATGTTCCCTTTTGATTCGACATACTGAAGATCTAAATAGGTATCGACTAGCTTCGTTGGAGAAGAAAGCGTAAACGAAAGTAATGGCGTATCTTGGATCTCACTGCTGTAGATCGGTTCTAATGTGATTGGTAGTCCATAGCCCGTTTTTGACGAACGCTGTTCTTCAAAATCAAATTGAAGGGTCTCTTTCTTTTCTACATACGCTTTGGTTTTTCTCGTTGCTTCTGTTTGACTCACTGCGCCATAGGAAAGCTTACCGCTTTTCAGATCCGCATTGGTGAGGACTTTTTCTGAAGCGGTATAGCCGAATGTTGAAAAATCAATCGTATCTGTTTCAGCCTTTACTTTGTCAGGATTTTTCAGTACCTGAAGGGAAAGAGAATACGGGACCTTCTCACCCTTAGTAAAGCCTGCAGTAGGCAAATCAACAACTAGGCTTGAAGCATAAGAACCAAGTGAAATATCTTTTGTAAAGACAGTTTTCTTCTGCTTTTGATCAGTTACAGTCAATCGATAAAGGACA
Organism: Enterococcus sp. S53; assembly: GCF_016516865.1. Lineage (NCBI taxonomy): Bacteria > Bacillati > Bacillota > Bacilli > Lactobacillales > Enterococcaceae > Enterococcus > Enterococcus sp. S53. Next base: position 85,373 of record NZ_JACVUH010000008.1, on the reverse strand, counting down.
TTTTTCAATTCTTCTTCGTAACTCGCTGACTTAGAAAAAGTGATCGTCGCCTTCAAATTGTCGGTCAATGACGCTTTGCCTGTCAGTATTGAAACTTTCTCGGCATTGATCTCTAATGACGGTAGATAATACGGGATCTCAAGTACAAGATCTTTGCCAGCAACGACCCCACTTCTAGTCACTTTTGAGCGGTAGCGATTGCCTTTCACGTCGAATAGATCATCCAGCGGCTTATACTCGTACGACTCCCCATCGTACTTGGTCTCAACGACTTGTTTAAGCAGCGCTTTTTCTGTTTCTGTCACATGATTCACTGTCAGCTTGAATGCTGGCAAAGTAGTTGTAACAGCGTTTGAAGAAGCAGTTTTCGTTCCTGTTTTCACACTACCTTGCTTACTGAAGGACAGTGTTGCTTTGTTTTTAGCGGTCAGAACTTCTTGCTTTAGCATCATTTTCGTACGTAGATCATATGATTTTCCATAAAATCCAGAAGTTGTAAGTGCAGTGCTTTTCGCAGTAGCAATCACTTTCCCGTTCGTCAGATCTTTGGTAATTGTAAATTGATCTGTCACATCACTACCTTGCGCCAAAACTTGTACCGTAGAAATAGCAACCGTTTCAGCTGGAAACTGGTCTTCTATCACAAAATCAGCTAAGTAACGAGACCCTAGTTTTTCTACCGTACTTGTCGTTAAATCATATTGTAGAAAATCATCGGAAGCAGCTGACCAAGTATTGCTGGTTTTGCCTGTCTCATTCTTGTCTGATACCGTCTTTGAAGCACTTAATTTGTACTGATTGGTGATTGTTAATTTCACCGGCTTTGCTTCAGTCACATCTGCAGTAATGGTAAACGAGTAGTTTTTACTATCTGTTTCAAAACCAACTGCTGCCGTTTTTTCCTTAAAGTAATAGGATCCCAGCGTTAGATCCTTTACTTTCAGTTGGCCATTTGTATCGGTTTTTAGATTATCTTGTAAAATGGATCCATCCGATTTGTATAGTGTAAACACCACACCATCTAACGACTTTTGATCGACGTCTGCGATTTTGGTAAGCTCTACAGCCCCTGCGAGTCGCTCGTTTGTCCAGGTCTTCGATACATTCGTATTTTCCCCTACCGTGATTGAAAACTCCGTTCCGTTTAACTTGTAACCTGAAGGAGCGGTTATTTCTTTCACTTTGACTACTGACCCAGCCTTTAATCGTTCTCCTAGCTTTGCCTTCCCATCCGTTCCTGATTTTACGTCTGTTGTCTTTCCATCATACGTAAAGCGGAAGGTCGCATTTGCTAACGGCTTTTTCGTATCTGCATCTACTTTCAAGACATCCACAGTCCCTTTTCGCTTCACATTCACGGTTACGGAAGTTGAAACATAAAAAGAACCAGTGACCAGTTTTTGATACGAACCGTTCGCCCAGACAGTAGTGGGATATTTTTCGTTTGTTTTCGACCCTTTCACCATATTTACAGTGATTTTTGTTGCAGTGGATCCATTCGTATCGACGGTTAATTTATTGCCACTAATTGTCGCTTTTGCCCCACCGCTGACGGATTCTACATAGAGGTTATGATCACCCCAACTGTTTTTCACAGTAAAGGTTGCTTTTTCTCCTTCATAGACCGTCTTAGACGTTGCGTCCCATTGCGGACGTGTGCGGATCTGACCAGCTCGTGTAGTCATTTTGCTTTTCCAGTCAGTCACACCAGCTTTGTGGTTTGGGGTAATGGTGATACTTTTTGGTTTTTCATTTGAATTTTCCCAAACAAGAATCTGTGCGGCCATCCAACGTTGTTTTCCAGCGTCGTTATTTGCCCAACCGCCTAACTCACGGTAAGCACTAATAATGGACGTGATCGTTTCTTTTTGAGAAGTACTCAAATAGCTGCTTCCGGCATCCGTGTACGTCTTAGCTGCCGTGACCCCTGCTTGTAAACAAAACGCATCTTTCCCATCGATCGTACGTCGGATCCCTCTGTCTTCTGTATAAGAATAGCCGTTGCTGCGAACGATATACATCAGCCAAGGATAACCAGCTGGTGGATTGATCGTTGTTTCAGAAACTGTTTTTGAAACAGAAGCCAGCAAAGCAACTTTGCTTTCTTTTAGCATAGAAGGAACATCATTCAAGTTGTTCGTTTGGTTCAGGATCTCTTCAGCATAAAAGAAACGTGTCTGCATCAAGATCTGTTCGGATTCTTCTGAATCTTTGGCTTTTGACAATTCTTCAGCGACTTGATCTTCTTCAATAAATGGAAGATCGTCACTATTGACTGCCGATTGCAGCGATTCAACATCATTTAGATCGATTTCATCAAAGTCTTTGATTTCTTGATCTGCCTGATCCGCTTTTTCCTGGCGCTTTTCATCGACCCCTACTTCAACAGCTGTAAAGTCTCCTTCTGTTTTTTCAGCGATCTGCGGTGTATCTGAAGAAAGCAGCTGTTCTTTGTCTGATTTGTCTGCTACCACGTACAGTAAGCCATCCGCACCTTGAACAACGGTTGATTCCTGTTCTTTGTTTAAGGTCTCTTCCGATACTGCAGCCACTTCCTGATCCGCTTTAGCGGTATCTGTTTGTTCTTGTGCCAAAACATAAGGAAAGTTGGCCATAGCAAGAAGAGAAATGATCATCATTGAAAACGAAACGACGAGTTTGTACTTCTTTTTCATTGGTACCTGTTCACATCCTCTCCTTCAAAATAAATTTTCGAAAAGGACGGTGGCGCTCGATTACGCATTCTTTGTTCCTTGGCCATATAAGATCATAGGCGGTCTCCTTCGTTTAAATAACTTTTTGAGTTCTTTATATTTAGTGTATGCAGCTCTTGTTTCGATATGTGTTGTTCTTGATCAACGATAAATAAAAAGTCGCCATTCGTGAAAATATTTTTCCAGCGACTTTTTGTTTTGTTTTATCTTTATCGATAACCACGTCTACATGATCCGTATTACCGTGTAATACTTGTTTCCCAGCGACCACTTGCACAACGGTCTTATAATTACTTTTCGTGATCAGTGAAACTTCGTCAATTTCAAAAATACTTTGGCGATCGACCAAGCCATTACTAATAATTTCTGCCAGCTTATTCACGCTCAAGCGAATATACTGTAATGCTTCACCGTTTCCTGTAAAACTTAGGGAAACCTCCTTTCCTACGGTTAAATACAAGGTTTTCTTTTCAGCAACCATCTGTTTCTGCCCTCCCTTCACTCATTTTTTATCTATCATTTATGAACTTCGACAGACGTTTTTCATACGCTTCCTCCTTCTTGAGTATTAAAAAAAGCTTGAGATTCCATTCCCAAGCTTACTCTTCTTATTCTGTTAAACAGCTAAACCGAATTAGTTGATTTACTGTCTTTTTTACTTATAATAAATAAGGATATAATAGTTTGTTTGGTCTTTCTAGCGGAAACTAGGAGGACTTTTTTAATTCTTTCAAACAAGGTCAAAACCGATCCCAATCATCTAATGCACGTTGATCTGGCGATAATTCGGCTAATTTTTCATTGTAACTGTCAACAAGAATTTTGTGTTTCAAGTCCTTCAATCTATCGATTTTGCTTGATAGTTCTGCCCTTATTAATATCCTATCATCGTTCAGATCCATCAACTGTGCATTGATTCGACGAATCATTTTTTCAATTTCCTGTAGAGTGTCTTTCTTGAAAGAATGATCATAGTAACAATTTTTTTGTAAGTACTCTTGATTTTCTTTTGATAGGTACTGGTCAATATCTTCCTAATTGGACATTTTCGCATACAGATATAGCCCATACACACATAGAAAAGGTTACTATCATATAGATAATACTCATATCAACCTCCTGTCCTTGATTTTCCCGTATCAATGACTATCAGATTCCTTGACGGATCATCAATATATATTTAAAATGTCTGTAATGCTTTTATATTCTTTTAACTAACCCTTTCAAGTTTTTGAGGCATTGCCAGCAATCAATTGGTTGTTGGCTTTTTATTTGCTCAAAAAGATTAATTAAAGTAGTATTTAAAAAAAGGCACACTCCTAATCAAAAGTATTGAGGCCCGATCAATTTTAAACGTAGCCTTTCCAGTATCCATGCTCCAATGGGGCTGGTTTTTTTGTTGCAATTAGTCCGCTATCGCTGACTTTGAAGCCGCGATCGTTATTTCGAATCTCAAACGTTTTTTAATCGGTTATTTCTTTGAAGTATTCCGGCAAAATTTTCATTTCATGATCGAATGGGATTGTTATTTCTGGTTTCATAATTTCCAATTATCCTATTCCGTAAAATCTGTCAATTAATGACTTCCCCTTCCTTAGAAGAAAAGGATCCTCTTCGAACAGTAGCATGATCTAGCTTTTGTTGCTCTTCTTATTTTAATCTAATCTGCTTGTTACGCCGTGTCTCTTTAAATACATTTGGATTAGTTTTTCTCATTCTTTTCAGTTGATTCGTCTTCAGAATATTTCCCTCCTGTTCAGTTTTACATTTGATATAGACAAGAAATAATTTCAAATTTTCCGCTTTTCTAGGAGAATCTTGATCTGCAATACGCTAATTAAAAGCCAAATGACTATAGTTATTGCAATAAGCCACTTAATTAAAACAAACGATATAACCAACCCTTGAGTGCCGAATAAAAATAATGTACCTAAGATTCCAATACCAAATAAAGTTGTTATTACAATCAGCGTCGACAGTAACCGACTTTTCAACTTTTCCATTTTTCTTATTTTCTTCGTGATCTTGACTATTTCAGAGACTTTCACTTTTATCACCTTCTAGAAAGTGAAGTTGAAGTAGCATTGATCGCAGCGAACGTGAAAGTAAAAATGAAGATAAATACAGCAACATTCAGCAATCTCATGTTAACTTTAAACATTATCTTCAAAAAAAACTTTCCAACTGCAAATAACTTATTTGTCTTCGTCATAACTTCAACTCCCTTTTTAGATTTTAGTATTAACCAATTAAACATTTTTTGTTTACCAGATTCAAAAATAGAACAAAATAAAAGTCGCAGATTTTTACAACCGGAGAAATCTAACTCCTATGAAGGCCGGATATTCGCTCGCACACGTGCGGTCTTGGCAAATCCTTCAATGTTTTTGGCTCACCAGTTCATTGTATTCCTGGTTACTCTAAACCCCTTAGTAGCCATGCTGATCAGTTTAGAGAAGAAAATATTTTCTTATTACGTATTTAGTTATTTTCTAATTATAAGCTAATTCATTTGGGAAATTTGTGCTCGTTTTTATTATTACTGTACCAATATTCATTTATCATTTTTAAGTATTCATCATTTTCTATTTTCTTTATAAGGTTATATGCACCTAAGTAATTGTTTTTTTTCTTTTTTTTGAAAAAGTATTTATTTTTTTTAATTGTCAATAATCTACAATTTTTACTAATTCTTTGAGCTAGAACTTCACCATCACGATCATACAAAAATTTTATCTGAGGAAAAATTTTTGCTAATTCTTTACTATCAAAATATATTTTCTTGATTCTTCCATCTTCAAAATACTCTACATATCTATATGCAACCCCGCTGTGCAATTCCCATTTTTGTGAATTTAGAAGTTTTACATTCGTATTAATTTTTGTTAAATCACTTAAACGCAATTCTATTCCTTTGCTCATGTATTCCTCCTGTTAGCTATGTCCTTTATGAATTTATTAAGCACGTATAAAATAAACAAAAATTACAACACTTCAAATTTTTTTATGGATTTTATTATAGATAAAACACATTCTTGATAACAGTCTTCATCAAAGTGTCCATATATAATTGATTTTTTTATAATCAACGGCTTAAACTTTTCAATAATTTCTTCAATAGCTTCTGAGTCTCCATTTTTTGCTTTGATCATTATGTTTTTTAAACTACTCATTTTTTCTCTCCTAAATGATTTTAAAACCGCACAAATTTCTTCTTATTTTTTTGTATAATCTTATTTTAAAATTTGTTACCCCCTGTCTGGTTATGCCAAAATTTTTTGCAATTTCAGAATCTGTTTTCTCAAAAAAAAATTTTAATATAAGAATAAACTTTTCTTTATCTGTCAATGTTTTACTTAGATAAATAACAAACTCATTACTTTCAATTTTATTTAAAATTTTATAAGGATTATTATTATTAACATTGCTTTCTAATCCATTTTGATTAACATCTATTTCATCAAACAAATCTCCCAACTGTATTTCTTTTTCATATAACTGATACATAGTCCTAATATAATTTTTTGAAGTATTTACAATAACTTTTGATATATATTTTGTTATTTGTGCTTCAATCTTTTCTTCACAGATATTCAATGTATTCCTCGCATTCTAATTAATTGGAAAGAGTATTTTTTTCACTTCCCTTCACTTTTCTATCACAGATACTTTATAGATAACGTATCTTCATTTTACTCTTCATTCATAACAACAAATTCGAGATAAAAAAGACACAAAAATATGATTTGAATAAATAAAAATCGAATCAATTTATTTAATTGTTTCCTTTTTCAAAATAATTTGTTATTACTACTGAGTAAAAGTATGAAAATTAAAGGAGCTCGGATGGAAGAATTTAGAATTCAATTAAGCGACTATCAACAAAATCAAATAAAAGAACAACTGTATAAATTAATCATTTCAGAAATAGAAAATGTAAGAAAAAGTGTTAATTTAGATTTTAGGTATATGAATAAAAAGCAAACTTGTCGCTATTTACAAGTATCTAACAATACTTTGGATAAATGGATTTCTTTAGGATTACCTTTGATAAAAATAGGAGGATCGGTTCGGTTCGACAAAAAATTAATAAATGAATGGTTAAATAGTTTAACAAATTGATTAGTAGTGATAAAATTGAGTTACAGTGTTTAGTTTCGGCTCGCATTTTCGGAGGTAAATACTATGTCAATTACAAAAACTAAAAACAACACGTATCGCTTAAGACTCTACTATCCTCAAGACATACAAGAAATATTGGGAATTAAAAAATTGTATTCGAAAACTTTTAAGTCTAGAAAAGAGGCGAAAAACGCTGAGGTTGATTTTTACGGTAAAATCAAAGAAGTACGTGCAAATAAAGAACAAAATGCTCTCGAACTAGGTGGTGAAACCTTGTTCAAGGATTTCTATACAGATATTTGGCTTGATGCCTATACTTCGGGTCTTACAACTAACAATACCACCCCTCCTACTGTGGTTACTATTGGTAATACCAAAGATGTATTTAGAATTCATATCCTACCAATGTTTGGTAAATATACATTAAACTATCTCAATAGGAACAAAACATTTGTTCTACAACTAATGACAAAAAAAGCAGCAGAATACGCCAATTTTAAAACTTTAAGAAGTTATGTTAATTCAATATTTGATTGGGCTGAAGAGTTGGACTATATTGAACGAAATAAACTAGGTAAGTCTCTCAGACGAATTAAAGCAACAAAAAAGAATCAATTGAGACAGGCCCGAAAAGAAGACGATTTATATCTATCTTTTGAACAACTTCAAGAATGGTTGATAGCCGTTCAAAACGATCATGAAAGTGGACAACTGATTTTACAAGACTATGTATTATTTCTAACTACATTCTTTCTATCCGATCGAAAATCGGAAACTTACGCTATCAGATGGAAAGATGTGAATTTCACTACTTCTCAGATCACGATTGGTAAAGCCCTAGATAAATTTGGAAATGAAAAAAGCACGAAAGGAAATAAAATAACTATTTTCCATATTCCAAATGAACTAAAGCAATTACTTCAACAATGGAAAGACAAACAAAAAGAAGAACTAGCTCAATTTGAAATAGAGCAAACCGAAGAGCAGCTACTCTTTACCTTCTTTGATAATAAGGGAAATATCAACCAAAGACTTCATACAGATTATTTGAACTACCGTATGAAATCTATTGAGAGACGACATAAACACCTCACCCATGCGACTCCCCACAAGCTACGGCATACTGGAGCAACTTTAGCCAAACAATCTGGTGTAGCTCTGGAACAAATATCTGAAGCATTGACTCACAGCGATACCAACATTACAAGAACCTACGTAAACACACCAAACGTGATTCAAATGCCTATCGGTGAAATTGCCTACCGCAAATTGTCTCAAAAAGAGTCAGACCGGAATGGTGTCAACAATGGTGTCAACTCAAAAAAAGACGCTTCGCAAAGTGACTTGCGAAACGCCTGAAAGTGTTGATATAAAGCTGTTTTTAACGTTTTGAAAACTGTGAAGCTTTACGAGCTTTCTTAAGACCTGGTTTTTTACGTTCAACCATACGTGCGTCACGAGTAAGTAAGCCAGCACGTTTAAGAGCTAAACGGAAATCAGGATCAACTTGTAACAATGCGCGTGCGATACCGTGACGGATTGCACCTGATTGTCCAGCGTATCCACCACCATTTACGTTTACAAAAACATCGTATGAACCTTTAGTTTCTGTAACGCCGAATGGTTGGTTGATTACTTCACGCAAGTCTGCGTGTGGGATGTATTCTTCAACATCTTTTTTGTTAACAGTAATTTTACCAGTACCTGGTACTAAACGTACGCGGGCTACTGCATTTTTACGACGGCCAGTGCCGATATATTGAGCTTGTGCCAATGAAATTCCCTCCTATTAGATTAAGTTTGTGATGTCCAATACTTCTGGTTGTTGTGCAGCATGTGGGTGTTCAGCGCCAGCATAAACATGAAGTTTCATTCCTTGTTTACGGCCTAAAGTGTTTTTAGGAAGCATGCCTTTTACAGAAGTTTCGATCAAACGACGAGAATTTTTAGCACGTAATTCTCCAGCAGAGACTGATTTCAATCCTCCTGGGAAGTTTGAGTGACGGTAATAAATTTTATCGCTTGCTTTGTTACCTGTTAATTTGATTTTTTCTGCATTAATGACGATTACGAAATCGCCTGTATCCACATGAGGTGTGAATGTTGGTTTATTTTTACCACGTAAGACAGATGCTACTACTGCTGAAAGACGACCCATAGGAACATCTGTTGCATCTACTACGTACCATTTACGTTCTACTTCGCCTGGTTTGGCCATATATGTTGTACGCACAATTTTTTCCTCCAATTCAATTTCACGAATGTTTGACATACACTTGAGTTTCCGGGGCTCTTGTGGGGCAAACAATACCATATAACATAATACCTTCTATAAAGCCTAATGTCAACGTAATTCCGCCTCTTTTTGAAAATTTTCTCCATTCGTTTTCTGCCATTTTCTCTGAAAAATGAAACTTGTTGCTGCCGGCTTCTAAAACTGAATACCATAATGAATATCGTGTATAAACTTTCATTAAAAAAGTGAGCATTCACTACTTTTCCTCAATCACCGATAATAGTATAAAAACCTGATAATTACCACTTTTATGTATAAATATTTAATTTCGCCCTTGATTTATTATTTTTATTCTGATAAGATAGCTTCAATCACTTGAAAACATGCGGAAAAGGAGTTAATAAGTATGAAAGAAAAAGTAATATTGGCCTATTCTGGAGGATTAGATACCTCCGTTTCAATTAAATGGTTAACGGACCAAGGATATGATGTGGTGGCTTGCTGCCTAGACATCGGTGAAGGTCGCGACACCCAATCCATTAAAGACAAAGCGTTGGCAGTTGGCGCGATTGAATCTTATGCCATCGATGCCCGCGAAGAATTCGCCCAAGATTTTGCTTTGATCGCTTTACAAGGCAATACTTTTTATGAAAATTCTTATCCTCTTGTTTCCGCTTTGTCTCGTCCATTGATCGCCAAGAAATTGGTGGAATTGGCATTAGCAACTGGCGCAACGACCGTCGCCCACGGCTGTACTGGTAAAGGCAACGACCAAGTTCGGTTTGAAGTGGCGATCGCTGCTTTAGCGCCTCACTTGAAAGTCATCGCACCGGTTCGGGAATGGAAATGGTCCCGGGAAGAAGAGATTGCCTATGCGGCTGAAAAAGGGGTACCGATTCCCGCTGACTTGGACAATCCGTATTCCATCGACCAAAACTTGTGGGGACGTGCCTGTGAGTGTGGCGTCTTAGAAGATCCTTGGGCAACGCCGCCAAAAGGGGCCTACGCCATCACGCAAGAATTAGAAGATACTCCTGACGTACCAACGATCGTTGAGATCACCTTTGATCAAGGGGTACCGACCGCCATTGATGGCGAAACGATGAATCTAGCAGAATTGATCATGAAACTAAACCGGATGGCTGGCGAGCATGGCGTTGGTCGGATCGACCATATCGAAAATCGTTTAGTAGGGATCAAATCACGGGAAGTTTATGAATGTCCAGGAGCGATCGCTTTGATGACGGCTCATAAAGAATTGGAAGATTTGATCTTTGTACGGGAATTGGCGCATTTCAAACCAATCATCGAGCAGCAATTAGCCCAAGTCATCTATGACGGCTTATGGTTCAATCCATTGACGGAAGCCTTGATTACCTTCCTGAAAAGCACGCAAGTCTACGTCAACGGGATCGTGCGTTTGAAATTGTTCAAAGGCAACGTCATCTGTGAAGGACGGAAATCTGAAAACAGCTTGTACGATGAAAACTTAGCAACGTATACTTCTGCAGATACCTTTGATCAGCATGCGGCCATCGGCTTCATCAAATTATGGGGACTGCCAAGCAAAGTGCACGCTGAGATCCAAGCACAACAGCAACTAACAGAAACATTGATTTAAGTATGCACGGCTGAAGCTGCCGCTTCAGCCGTAATCTTTTTTTGAGGTGAGAATATGGCAAAATTATGGGGCGGACGTTTCGATGGGAAAAATGAAGCATGGATCGATGCTTTTGGGGCTTCCATCACGTTTGATCAAAAGTTAGCAAAACAAGACATTCTTGGCAGTTTGGCCCATGTCAAAATGCTGGTCCATACGGGTATCATCAGTCAAACCGATGGCGAAGCGATCATTGGCGGCTTGACCACGATTCAGCAGCAATTGTCCGCTGGCGAATTGACCTTCACGATTGAAAATGAGGACATCCATTTAAACATCGAGACATTCTTGCATGAATTGATTGGACCAGTGGCAGGCAAATTGCATACTGCCCGTAGTCGTAATGACCAAGTGGCGACCGATATGCATTTGTATTTGAAAGAAGTCGTGCAAGACGTGATCACTTTGATCGCTGAATTGCGAGAAGCGCTGGTTTTACAAGCCGAAGCCAACATCTACACCATCATGCCCGGTTATACCCATCTGCAGCATGCACAGCCGATTTCTTTTGCCCATCACCTCTTAGCCTATTACAGTATGCTGACGCGTGACCAAGAGCGTTTCAAAGAGAGTTTGAGCCGCATCGATGTGATGCCTTTAGGCAGTGCCGCTTTGGCAGGAACTACCTTCCCCATCGATCGTGCCTTCACCGCTCAAGAGTTAGGGTTCAGCAATATTTACAGCAACAGCCTAGATGCGGTCAGCGATCGTGATTTTATCTTGGAATTTTTAAGCAACGCCTCTTTATTGATGATGCATCTGTCTCGTTTTTGTGAAGAGCTGATTCTTTGGTGCAGCCACGAGTACCAATTTGTGGAGCTGACCGATACCTTCTCCACCGGCAGCTCCATCATGCCTCAAAAGAAAAACCCTGACATGGCGGAGCTAATCCGTGGAAAAACAGGACGTGTCTATGGGAACCTCTTTGGTCTTTTGACGGTCATGAAGGGCTTGCCGCTGGCGTACAACAAAGATTTCCAAGAAGACAAAGAAGGCATGTTTGACAGTGCCGAGACCATCACGAAAAGCTTGCAGATCATGACGGGCATGATCGCAACGATGAAGGTCAATCAAGCACGGATGCAAGAATCCACTGAAAAGGATTTTTCCAACGCAACAGAATTAGCGGATTACTTAGCTGGCAAAGGCGTGCCTTTCAGACAAGCCCATGAGATCGTCGGCAAGCTCGTCAGTGAGTGTTTGAGCAAAGGCATCTATCTGCAAGATGTTTCCTTGGAAGACTACCAAGCGATCCATCCTGCCATCGACAGCGATATTTTTAAAAAACTTGACTCCTATACCGCCGTCAAAAATCGCCATTCTTATGGCGGCACCGGTTTTGATCAAGTGGCACAGCAAATTGAAGCCGCTAAAGCATTATTGGCAGGCAAGTAAAAAAACCAGCGAAGAAAATTCTTCGCTGGTTTTTTGTTGATTAATGACGTACGCGAGATTTCGCTGGATCGATCAATGGCGCTTCGCCTAAGTGCGCTTGGATCATCCAAATACGTTTTTCGATGGCTGTTTTGAAGCCGATGAAGATATCTTGGGTTGGATCATCGCCTTCTTCACCAGATACTTCGATCCCTTTTTGGTATAAGTCCGCTAAGTAACGGTAACCTTCCACCAATGTAGCTAAGCGTTCTGGAATCGTGCGGTCCCAGTTACCGACTTCATCAGGGATTTGAGTATGTTCTGCCATTTCACGCAAAGTTGAATATGGTGAACCGTCTAATGTAATCAAGCGTTCAGAAACTTCATCCAATTGCTCATTTAGATCATCCATGAATTCGTCCATCATTGGATGCAATGTCAAAAAGCCAGGTCCACGCATGTACCAGTGCGTTTGGTGAACGACCATAGCCATTTGGCTTAAATCAGCAACAAGTTGGTTTAATACTTCTTTTGTTTGTTCAAATTTCATAACGATTCCTCCTCTAAATTATCTATTTTAAGGATAATACGAAACAAATAAAAAGTACAACAAAATCATCTATTTGAGAAAATTTCTCACTCTCTTACGTATTTCTTTATAAGGGGGGACGAAAAATGACGGTTTTCGTGTTTTTTTTAGGCGCTTTACTCGGCTTCTTTTGGCTTTTGCTCTTACAAACCCTGTTTTGGAATCTGCCAAAAAGTGATTCTCGTTCTCACTACCAGAAAGTGAACAAAGTTTCGGATAACCATTGGTTTCTTCTCCTTCCTACGAGATGGCTTTCACCCCCGTTTTATTGGGTTTTCGCCTGCTTGTGCTATGGCGGACTTTGCGGGGTTGCCTTTCATGATTCAGAAAGCTTCCTGGCTTTTGTCTGGCTGACCAGTGCCTTTTTACTCAGCTTGACCGACTTGATAGACTATAGCGTCTACCCGCACCTGCTGTACCCCGCCCACCTACTGCTAGCGCTGGCACAGCTTAGAAGCGGCGCTTCTTTTCAATGGCTGTCTTTAGGCTTGCTGGTTCCACTGGTCTTTTTTGTCTGGCAGGAAAAAATGGGCGGCGGCGATCTCTTAGTGCTGGCAGGTTGGAGCATTTGGCTAGCGCCAACGACCCTTTTGGCCCTCTTACTGGTAGCCAGTAGTCTTGGGCTCCTCGCTTTTTTTAGCTATCAAGGCATCTGGAAGAAACGATTGGCGCAGTTGCCCTTCGTCCCCTTCTTGAGTCTGGGTTTGCTGATTGTTCGCTTTCTAGCGTTTCATACTTTTGACGCTTTTTTTCTTTGAAGTGAAGAAAAACAGGACAGGAAAAAGCGGGACAAGTTGGCCTCATCCCGCTTTCTCTTTCTGCTCTGTTGCTTCTCCTGCCTATGATAACGGCGTTCGTTTTTTGCGATCAAGGTAGATGCCCACTGCAATTACTACTAACAACAGTCCCAAGACGACCCAACCAGCGGTCGTGGTGTCATTGGTTTTCGGTAAGTTGTCAGTTCCCGGCTTCGGTGTTTTGCCTTCTTTGACATGGTTGTTGAATACCATCTCTGCCGTTTGCTCCGCTTCAGCTACTAATTTTCCTGCTTGATCTTTGACTGTGACCGTTACTTGATAGGTGGTTTCATCATAGATGATCGTGGCGTCGTTGCCAGCTTTTTCACGAATCGTGTAACGATGTTCCCCAGCATCGTCATACGTCATTGCATCAAAGGTAATCGTTCCATTTGCGTCATTGCGTTGGGTTTGCAGAACCTTTCCAGCTTCATCCACTAATTCAAATGCGAATTCGTTGGCTTGCAAATCTCTACCCGTCAAGACTTTCTTAGCACTTAGTACGACACTGCCTGCTTGTGGTTGGTAGCTGTTTTCAAAGACTTGATCGCCTTCGTATTCCGCCACTGCGGTCAACTGTCCAGCTTCATCGGTGACGGTCACGACTACGGCCAGTTCTTTTGCATCGTAGGTGATGGTACCGTCAGTTCCTGCTTTCTCACGAATGGTGTAGTGGTACTCACCTGTTTCATCATAGGCGAGAGCGTCAAAGTAAATCTTGCCAGTTGCGTCATTGGCTTTTGTTTGAAGAACAGTTCCGTCTTCATCGACTAGTTCAAAATCGAATTCATTTGCTTGTAGTGTACGACCAGTTAAGACTTTCTCGGCACTTAGTACGACACTGCCTGCTTGTGGTTGATAGCTGTTTTCAAAGACTTGGTTGCCTTCGTATTCGGCAACTGCGGTCAACTGTCCGGCTTCATCAGTGACGGTTACAACTACCGCCAGTTCTTTTGCATCGTAAGTGATGGTGCCATCAGTTCCTGCTTGCTCACGGATGGTGTAGTGGTACTCACCTGTCTCCTCGTAAGAAAGAGCATCAAAGTAGATCTTGCCAGTGGCATCATTGGCTTTTGTTTGAAGTACAGTCCCGTCTTCATCGACTAGTTCAAAATCGAATTCATTTGCTTGTAACGTGCGGCCGGTCAAGACTTTCTCGGTACTCAGTACGACACTACCAGCTTTTGGCATATAGTCGTTTTCAAAGACTTGGTTGCCTTCATATTCGGCAACTGCGGTCAACTGTCCCGCTTCATCCGTCACAGTAACGACTACCGCTAGTTCTTTCGCATCGTAAGTGATGGTGCCATCGTTTCCTGCTTGTTCACGGATAGTATAGCGGTATTCGCCTGCCTTGTCATATGCAAGAGCATCGAAGGCAATTTGTCCGGTTGCATCATTGGCTTTTGTTTGAAGAATGTTACCTTCTTCATCTACCAGTTCAAAGATAAATTCGTCAGCTTGTAACGTGCGGCCTGTCAAGACTTTCTCGGAACTCAATACGACACTACCAGCTTTTGGTGTATAGCCGTTTTCAAAGATCGCATTACCATCATACATTGCTTTTGCCACTAGTTGCCCGTCTTCATCGGTTACTTTCACGACAACACCAATTTCTTTCGTGTCATAGGTAATGGTACTATCTGCGCCAGCTTTTTCCCGAATCGTATAACGGTATTCGCCGACTTCGCCATATGTCAATTCATCGAAATAGATTTGACCATTTACGTCATTGGTTTTCGTCTGTAACACGTTGCCTGCTTCACCGACTAGCTCAAAGGCAAACTCGTTGGCTGCTAGTGTGCGGCCTGTCAACACTTTCTCTACATTCAAGACCACACCGCCAGCTTTTGGCGTATAGTCGTTTTCAAAGACTTGGTTGCCTTCATATTCCGCAACTGCGGTCAATTGTCCGTCTTCATCGGTGACGGTCACGACTACCGCTAGTTCTTTCGTATCGTAAGTGATGGTACCGTCAGTTCCTGTCTTCTCACGAATGGTGTAGTGATACTCACCTGTTTCCTCGTAAGGGAGCGCGTCAAAGTAGATCTTGCCAGTTGCATCATTGGCTTTTGTTTGAAGTACAGTTCCGTCTTCATCGACTAGTTCAAAATCGAATTCATTTGCTTGTAAGGTACGACCGGTTAAGACTTTCTCGGCACTTAGTACGACACTGCCGGCCTTTGGTTGATAGCTGTTTTCAAAGACTTGGTTACCTTCATATTCCGCCACTGCGGTCAACTGTCCGTCTTCATCGGTGACGGTCACGACTACCGCTAGTTCTTTCGTATCGTAAGTGATGGTGCCGTCAGTTCCTGCTTTCTCACGGATGGTATAGCGGTATTCACCTGCTTTATCGTAAGGAAGAGCGTCAAAGTAAATCTTGCCAGTTGCATCATTGGCTTTTGTTTGAAGTACAGTTCCTGCTTCATTGACTAATTCGAAGTCAAATTCTTCTGCTTTCAAATCACGACCAATCAGTACTTTCTCAGCACTCAAAACGACACTACCGGCTTTTGGCGTATAGTCATTTTCAAAGACTTGATTGCCTTCATAGACTGCTTTCGCAATCAACTGGCTGTCTTCTTCAATGACAGTCACAGTTACCTTTAGTTCCTTGTCAGTATAGGTGATGGTTGGATCGTTGCCGGCTTTTTCCCGAATCGCATAGTGGTACTCGCCAGGCTCGTTGTAAGTGATGGCGTCAAAGGCAACTTGACCGTTGTCTTCATTGGTTTTCGTTTGAATCACAGAATCAGTTTCATCCACTAACTCAAATGTAAATTCGCCGGCTTTTAGCTCGCGTCCATCAAGCATTTTCTGAACATTCAAGGCAAGGGTTGTTTCTTTGATTTCTCGCTTATTGGCTAGTTCAAAAACATAATTGACTTGCTCATCAGAAATAGTGAAGGTGTACTGAGTCGCATCTCGCTCGTATCCTTCTGGTGCGGTGATTTCTTGGATCATGTAATCGCCGTAACGCAGATTGTCGATCCGTTCAATGGCGTTGCCGTTTTCCATGATCTGATTGTTTTTCACCACCAGATTCGACAAGATGACTTCATAGGTGTTTTGCGCATTTTTGCGGCTTAATTGGAAAACTGCTTCTTCATCGATCCCTCGTTCTTTGGTGCCATCGGCATCGTATTTCACGATCGTCAAGGAGCCGTTTGTCCCAGAAGAGGTTCCGCTACCGTCTGTCGATTTGATGGTAACTTCTTTGGTCACTGTGTGAATTTCAATCTCACTACCCGTCAAATTGACACTATTGGCCACCCGTTCATTGTTCAAAATCCCGGGATCAAGCTGTGTTTGATAAACGATAAAGTACGGTTTATCAATCATTTCTTCAAAAGCGATCACTAACGATTGCGTCCCTGCGACCACATCCGAGGTGATTTTCGGATTGTCTTCGTTGGTGAAGGTAACTTTTTCCCCTTTTTCCCACGTGCCATTGTTTAAGACTGCTTCATACACCTCTACGATCACGTTATCGTCGGCATCGCGTAAAAAGGTGTGCTGATTGTAGTTGATGGTATCGGTCACTACCGCATTGTGGATTTTGCGACTGTCAGCGTTGATCATGATTTCCCAATCGAGCAACCGATTGTTCTCGGCATTCTGGCTGCCGTTTTTCATCAACCAGTCCGTTTTCGCAGACTTGTCGACTTGCCCATCGGCAGTCAACGTTGTGTCATTGTCCGTCAATGTAATAGTATTTTTGTAGGTAAATACTTCTTCAGATGCTTCCGTTGCCAAGAAGACCGCCAGTGTTTCTGACGTTTCTTTCAGCAAGGTGATCGTAACTTTCTTCGTGTCAGGGTCATAAGTGTAACTGTAATCCTCGTTTAGCACCAATTGCTCTTTCAGTGCTCTGACTTGTGTCGTATATCCAGTTACCGTGACCGTGTAAAGCGCCAAGTCTTTCAAAGTTTGACCTTCTTGCAACTGGTCCGTGATGATTGCATCTTTATTGATTTTTTCTTTGTACGTATTGAATAGCCCCATCCAATAGACTTGATCGCTTGAAGCAGTCTGCTCATTAAAAATAGTTCCTAGATTCCGGCCTAATACAGCGGTAATCGCTTTGGCGACATCTTCCCCTTCACCAATGAATAGGCCGTATTTCAAAGCATTTTTTAACCAGTTGGTATCCATCCAAGTATTGGATTCAGAAGCTTCCGTGAACGTATTGCCAGCTTCGTCTTTATAATGGACAAACGCTGCATTACTAAAACGGCTGCTAGAACTTCCTAATGCGATCTGCTGTGAAACATCGAAGCTGGTTTTGAAATTAACAGTGATCGTTGCCGAGATCGTTTGGTACGCCCCTTGCAGCTTGATGCGAAAACCAGTCTCAAGTTCCTTCGTTGAGCCATCGGCTAGCGTTTTCGTTTCTGTGATCAGCTCTAGCGTATAGTCGGTATTGAGCGCTAAAGGCTCGGTCACCCCGCTGGCTGTCACGACTAGCGTATCCGCCAATAAAGCTAAAGCACTGCTGTTTGCGCCAGAGATCAATTGATAGCGGTCTTCTATAATCAGGTCGCTAACTTTTTGCTGATTGGTATTGGCTTCAATTTTCCATGCGACAGTCTTCGCCTCATAATCTTTAGTGCCAGCGGTTTTCACGACACCGATCGTTTTGGTTGGTGTCACTGTCCCGCTGCCCGTCAACGAGGTATTTTGATTGTCGCGGATCGAAGCGTAATTGTATATACGGGTATCGGCTAAAACCGATTCATACAACTGGGTGTCGTATTGGATCTTGTAGTAGCCAGCTTTGGCAAACGTGATGCCAAAGCGGACGATTTCCCCCTCTTTGTCCAGCTGGTATGACCCATCAAAGGACCAGTCTCCTGAAGGGACTTGGTTGCCATCTTTGTCTGTGATCACCAAAGTTTCTGGAACAAAAAAGTGCAAGGCTTTTTCAGGATCTGTTCCCGAGTAGGTCTGATCCAAAACTCTGGCTTGATCTTTGTCCAATGTAACGGAAATTTCCCAAGATGCTCGTTTCGTTTCTGGATCGTAGCCTTTAAATCGTTTGTATTCTGATTGTTCATCATAGGTAACCGTTGCTTCTGCGGTTTTTTCTGTAAAATCGCTACCGTTGATTGTTGCCGTGTTTTTGAAAGAAGAAGCCGTTGGATCGGTGACTGCACTATTAATCACGATACGAACTGGTTGATTAACCGTTTGATTGAAGGTAAACGTATTGTTAACACTGTTAAACGTATATAAGCCATCGGTACGAATCCATTCATCGGTGGATTCATCGTACAAGTAGCCTGTCGAGGTACTATAAGCTAATCCTTGTGGCATCTTATCGGTGATCACAACATCATGCAATTCACGACTGGCTTGGTTAAAAATAATTTCCCAAACCACTGAACCGCTGGAAGTCACGTTACCCGTCTTAATGATATCGACCTCATAAATAGGTAATGTAATGATGATCTCATGGCCATCTTCATCGTAAATCCCGGTAGGAATGGTCACTTCTTCAGTAACGGTGCTTACACTTAATTCAGTGATCAGATCAATAGTCCCTGAGCGGTTGGAAAGTGTTTGTGCCGCCTCATTAAAAGTAACGGTCAATGTACCATCGAGTGCTAAGGTAAAGCTTCCGATCGATTGTCCGCCGGAACGGGTCAATTCACCACTGACGGTGTTATGAATGGCAAAATAATTCGGCAATTGATACGTATAATAATCACCAGCGCGAATTTCTTCCGTATCTGCTAACGACCAGTCAAAATGAATTTTGATATTGTCATTATACATCGGTGGATTTTCGGCTGTGAAGGGTTGATCGTTTAAGTCAGTGATTCGGACATTGTCAAAAAGCTGCACGCCCCGTTCGTTTAGGTTGGCACTAAGATTTTCAGCGGTAGTAGAAGCTTCCGTTTCCGTCTCTGTCTCAGTATCTGGTGCTCGGGGTTGAATGCTGTTTTGATTCAGTGTCGAGGATGCTTGGGTTGCTTGACTTTCACTAGGGACGGTTGCTTGTTCTTCTTCTACTTGACTCGTTGCTGACTGAACTGCTCCCGCTGTCGATGAATCCGTAGGTGCTTTTTCCGTATCGATCGTTCCGGTCACAGGTTCAGTACTTTCTAATGTTTCGGTCGTTCTTTCGGTACTTTCGGTTGCATTGATTGCTTCTGCTAGAATGATCGTTGGTTCACAAAAAATGGAACCAAGCAAGACTAGCAAACATATATAGATAGAAAATTGTTTTTTCATAATTGTTCATTCCTTTTTATATATTTTTTTTCAATTGATCTCGGAAGTGCTCTGCGTATAACATTGTTCAACAGTGAGCAATATATCCCAATAAACAACTGCTTTTTGCCTCCTCACTAAGGTTCAATCATTTTGGTCTTTGCTACTTGTATCAAACGTATTACTACTATTCCACACTTCTATTTTCCCAAAATTTTGGGGTGGGATGTATTCAAAAAAAATACAACACGCAATTTTTTTGAATACATGTAAAAACGTGATACTATTTACTTAAAAGGGGGCTCAGGGGCAATCATGTTACGGAAATTGTTATCATCTACAACACAAAAGAAACTACAGCTGATTGAGTATTTATTAGACGATCAGGGGACGAGTCTTCACGATTTGGCAGTGAAATTTTCCATTTCAATGTCTGCAGCGAAAACCTATATCGCGGAAATCGACAATGAATTTTCGTTTCTGGACTTACAATTTGACGATTATTCAGCTGTTCGCCTACACTTGCAGCCTTTCGCTACTCGACTAGACGTATACAGCCAGTTTTTAAATCGCTCGTCTGCGTTTCAATTGTTAGAACTACTCTTCTCATCAAGTTTCACTAGTTATGACATGCTGGCACTAGAATTAAATTTAAGCAAGTCATCGATCATTCGTTTGATCAAGAGGATCAATTTGGTTCTGGCACCGTATGATTTCTTCATCGCAACCAAACCCATCCAGTTAAAAGGAAATGAAAACAATATTCGCCAATTTTTCTGATTTTCTTCTTAGAGAAGTACCAGTATGAATTTGTGGATGCCAACATTAACCAAGAGCAGGATTTCTTGAAGATCGCCCGTATCATGGCTGCTGCGACACCCTTAAAACTTTATTTTTCCGACATCAAAAAAATTGCCTTTGTAATCTATATCAACACGAAGCGCGATCGCTTATACGCTTCCAATCCCAATGGGAACCACATCGAATATTTCTTAGAAAAAATCGATTTAAGCGAATTTACTGGCTACAGTCGTGCTTACGTCGAGAAAATGGTCGGCTATATCACAACCCATATCGGTCAAGACCCCGCTGTCTTTCGCGAGACCAAACAAGAGTTTTATCAAATGACCAAGCGTATATTTAAAAAATACAACTATCATGAAGCCAATTTTGAAGAGAAGTTGGATGCCGTCGTCTTTTCCTATTTTCTTGGAATCAACTTGCAGGTTCCTTACTGCATCTTGGATGATCGCTTTGCTCGTTTTGTCAATAACTGTGATTTGGTCCAACAGACAGTCAATCAAGACATCGTTCAGGTTTTGACCCATTCGAATTTGCCAATCATTCGACCAAGTACGATCAATTACCTAATTTATATTTTCCATACCTCTTTTCCAAATTTCGCCAAAGAAATCATCGATACCCACGCTGACTTTCGCTTAGCTTTGTTTTATGATACAAATAGTTACCATACGGAATTTATCCAGACGAAAATCCAACAGTTTATTCCTTATCAGCTAACAATCACGATTTTAAATCCTCTGGACTCGTTTTCTCTGACCAAACTGGACGAGACTTATGATTTGATCATCGGCAATTTGACCCCCTCCTGCAGAAAAAATGTGTTTCATTATGCAGACATCAACCTGACTTCGAATGATTTGGCGTTTATCGCTCGGCAGGTTCAGGAAAAGGGGATTCGGATGCTGCAAGAACGGCAAGAGGAAAACTAATAAACCAAAAAAGCACCTTCGAAAGAGTTGAATGACATACGCCAAAGAACAATTTGAGCGCATGTCGGGATTCATCATACTTTCGAAGGTGATTTCTTTTGCACATATGACCTAACAACATTCATTTCTATAATATAAACAAAAAAAGCTTGCCATTCCGAAGAATGACAAGCTTTTCCTTCACACTGAGTCAATCAGGTGCTGGGCATTGATTAGTTTTGGCTGTTCAATGCGTCTTCAGCAGCCATTTGTGCTTCGATGTCTGAGATGCTGTAGACATTTTCGCTGGCAACTGTTACTTCTTTTGGTTCCATTTCACGGTAACGAGGCATACCAGTACCAGCTGGGATGATCTTACCGATGATAACATTTTCTTTCAATCCAAGAAGTGGATCTTTCTTGCCGCGGATCGCTGCATCGGTCAACACACGAGTGGTTTCTTGGAAGGACGCAGCAGACAAGAAGCTGTTGGTTTCCAAGGATGCTTTCGTGATCCCTAATAGGACTGGACGGCTAGTTGCAGGAACGCCGCCGGCTACCAAAGTGTCGTAGTTGCGGTCTTTAAAGTCGGCGATATCCAACAATGTTCCTGGTAAGATGCCTGAATCACCTGGATCCATGACGCGGACTTTACGCAGCATTTGACGAACCATTACTTCGATATGTTTGTCGCCGATTTCTACCCCTTGCATACGGTAAACGCGTTGAACTTCTCGTAATAGGTAGTTTTCAACAGACAAGACATCGCGAACTTGTAACAGTTGTTTTGGATCGATCGATCCTTCTGTCAATGGTGCACCACGATGTATAAAGTTGCCTTCTGCTACTTTCATCCGGGCAGTATAAGGAACGGTATACGTACGCGTATCGGTTTCCCCTTTGATGGTCACTTCTTTGGTCCGAGTTGAAGGGTCTTCTGAGATATCGATGACTTCTCCGGTAACTTCGGTAATGACCGCTTGTCCTTTCGGATTACGGGCTTCAAAGATTTCTTGGACACGAGGGAGACCTTGTGTGATATCGTCTCCGGCAACCCCGCCGGTATGGAAGGTACGCATGGTCAACTGAGTACCAGGTTCACCGATTGATTGGGCAGCGATGGTACCGACTGCTTCCCCAACTTCAACTTCAGAACCAGTGGCTAAGTTGCGACCATAACAATGTTTACATACACCATGTTTGGTGTTACATGTAAAGACAGAGCGAATCGATACTGTTTCGATGCCAGCATCCACCGTTGCTTTGGCTAGGTCTTCGGTGATCAATTGGTTGACCCCAAGAATCACTTCGCCAGTTTCAGGATGGATGATTGATTTACGAGTGTAACGACCAACTAAACGTTCTTCTAAGGATTCGATGATTTCGTTTCCTTCGCGAATTGCTTGAATATCTAGACCACGGTCAGTGCCACAATCGTCTTCACGGATGATGACATCTTGGGCAACGTCAACGAGACGACGTGTCAAGTAACCGGAATCGGCTGTTTTCAAGGCGGTATCGGTCATCCCTTTACGGGCACCATGGGTCGAGATAAACATTTCTAAGACAGATAGACCTTCACGGAAGTTTGAGATGATCGGCAATTCCATGATACGTCCGTTAGGAGCGGCCATCAATCCACGCATCCCAGCAAGCTGAGTAAAGTTGGAGATGTTACCACGGGCACCGGAATCAGACATCATGAAGATTGGGTTTTTCGCTTCCAATGATTCCATCAGTTTTAACTGAATTTCATCTTTGGCTGCATTCCAAACACCAATAACTCGTTCATAACGCTCGTCATCGGTAATTAACCCACGACGGAATTGTTTCGTGATCGTTTCTACTTGTTTGTGGGCATTGTCGATGATTTCATGTTTTTCGTGCAAGTTCATGATATCAGCGATACCAACGGTGATACCCGCCATTGTTGAATGGCTGTATCCTAAGTCTTTCATGCGGTCAAGCATGCGTGACGTTTCAGTGATGCGGAAACGTTTGAAGACTTCTGAAATGATGTTTCCTAAGTTTTTCTTCTTGAATGGGCCAACAAGCTCTTGTTCTTTGATGAAGGCAGGCACATCTGTACCAGCTTCAATAAAGTACTTGTCTGGTGTTTGAACCGTCAAGTTGTAGTCTGTCGGTTCGTTCAAGAATGGGAATTCTGGGGGCATGATCGAGTTGAAGATCACTTTACCCACTGTTGTTACCATCAAACGTTGTTTTTGTTCAGACGTGAATGGTTTGTCCCCTAAAGTGTTTGGATTGATGGCGATCCGTGTGTGTAAATGCACGTAGCCATTGCGCCATGCCGTAACTGCTTCGTCCATGTCACGGAAGATCATGCCTTCCCCTTCACGGCCTTCTTCTTCCATCGTCAAGTAGTAGTTCCCTAGGACCATATCCTGAGATGGTGTTACAACTGGTTTTCCGTCTTTTGGATTCAAAATGTTTTGGGCTGCTAACATCAGCATACGTGCTTCTGCTTGCGCTTCTTCGTTCAATGGTACGTGAACGGCCATTTGGTCTCCATCGAAATCGGCATTGTAGGCTTCACAAACAAGTGGGTGCAAACGAATGGCACGGCCTTCAACTAAGACTGGTTCAAATGCTTGGATACCTAATCTGTGAAGCGTAGGTGCCCGGTTCAATAGCACTGGATGTTCTTTGATGACATCTTCTAAAACATCCCAAACTTCGTCTTCTTGACGTTCGATTTTGCGTTTGGCATTTTTGATGTTTGACGCGATTTCACGAGAAACAAGCTCCCGCATCACGAATGGTTTGAATAATTCGATCGCCATTTCTTTTGGCAGACCACATTGGTACATTTTAAGGAATGGACCAACGACGATAACTGAACGACCTGAGTAGTCGACCCGTTTTCCTAGCAAGTTTTGACGGAAACGACCTTGTTTCCCTTTCAACATGTGAGAAAGAGATTTCAATGGGCGGTTCCCTGGACCTGCAACTGGACGGCCACGACGACCGTTATCGATCAACGCATCGACTGCTTCTTGCAGCATCCGTTTTTCATTTTGAACGATGATGTTTGGTGCATTCAAGTCTAACAAGCGTTTCAAACGGTTGTTACGGTTGATTACACGACGATACAAGTCGTTCAAGTCACTTGTGGCAAAACGTCCACCTTCTAATTGCACCATTGGGCGCAAATCAGGCGGGATAACTGGGATAACGTCCATGACCATCCAGCTTGGTTTGTTTCCTGAAGCACGGAACGCTTCTAAGATATCCAAACGGCGGATCGCACGGGTCCGTTTTTGACCAGTCGCGTTTTTCAATTCTTCTTTTAATTCAGCAACTTCGCCTTCAAGATCAACGCCATCTAATAATTGTTTGATGGCTTCGGCACCCATTGCTGCTGAAAATTCTTGACCGTATTGGTCACGTTTTTCACGGTATTCCCGTTCAGTCAATAGTTGTTTTTTCTCAAGGCTGGTGTTTCCTGGTTCAATCACTACGTAAGAAGCAAAGTAGATGATTTCTTCCAATGCACGTGGGCTCATGTCTAAAACAAGACCCATCCGTGAAGGAATGCCTTTGAAGTACCAAATGTGTGATACTGGTGCTGCTAGTTCAATGTGTCCCATGCGTTCACGACGCACTTTTGAACGTGTTACTTCCACGCCGCAACGGTCACAAACGATGCCTTTATAGCGGATCCGTTTGTATTTGCCGCAAGCACATTCCCAGTCTTTGGTTGGACCGAAAATACGCTCGTCAAACAACCCTTCGCGTTCAGGTTTTAACGTACGGTAGTTAATGGTTTCTGGTTTTTTTACTTCACCATAAGACCAGCTTCTGATTTTTTCAGGAGAAGCCAAACCGATTTGCATACTTTCGAATTTATTTACATCGATCAAAAAAGGTTCCCTCCATTTCATTTCATGGACATATCCGATAGAACGGGGGCTATTTCCGCTGGTGGCGGAAATAGCGAGGGCCGTCTATTATTGCAAGCGATCTTCTGCTGTCTCGATTTGTTGGTTCAACGCGTCGGCGGCATTTTTAGCTTCTGTTTGTGCTTTTTGTTCTAATTCACGGGCTGTTTGTTGCTCCGCAAATTTTGTTAAGGCATCAACGGTGATCAAATCATCATCGTCATCATCCATATCACGTAGTTCGATCTCTGCATCATCGATATCTAGGACACGCATGTCTAGACCCAGTGATTGCAATTCTTTTACTAATACGCGGAATGATTCTGGTACACCTGGTTTTGGAATTGGTTCCCCTTTGACGATCGCTTCGTATGTTTTCACACGACCAACCACGTCATCTGATTTGTAGGTCAAGATTTCTTGCAAGGTGTAAGCAGCACCGTATGCTTCCAGTGCCCAAACTTCCATCTCTCCGAAACGTTGTCCACCAAATTGGGCTTTTCCTCCCAATGGTTGTTGAGTAACCAATGAGTAAGGTCCAATGGAACGGGCATGCAATTTATCATCGACCATGTGGGCCAATTTGATCATGTACATGACACCAACGGAGATGCGGCCATCAAATGGTTCGCCGGTACGTCCGTCGTAAAGCACTGTTTTGGCATCGCTGGCCATTCCTGCTTCAGCAACCGTTGCCCAAACATCTTCATCGCTGGCACCATCAAAGACTGGTGTTGCCACGTGAATGCCTAGTTGACGCGCAGCCATTCCTAAGTGTAACTCTAATACTTGTCCAATGTTCATCCGAGAAGGTACCCCTAATGGGTTCAGCATGATATCGACTGGTGTGCCATCTGGTAAGAAAGGCATGTCTTCTTCTGGCATAATGCGAGAAACGACCCCTTTGTTTCCGTGACGTCCGGCCATTTTATCCCCTTCATGGATTTTCCGTTTTTGAACGATATAAACGCGAACTAGCATGTTCACACCTGGTGACAATTCATCGCCAGCTTCGCGGGTAAAGATTTTAACATCGTGGACGATTCCGCCGCCGCCGTGAGGCACGCGTAGAGAAGTGTCACGCACTTCGCGGGCTTTTTCACCAAAGATTGCGTGCAACAAACGCTCTTCTGCTGAAAGTTCCGTTACCCCTTTTGGAGTGACTTTCCCAACAAGCAGATCGCCATCTTTGACTTCCGCACCAATGCGGATAATCCCCATTTCGTCTAGGTCTTTCAACGCGTCTTCCCCAACGTTCGGGATTTCGCGAGTGATTTCTTCAGGTCCTAATTTTGTGTCGCGGGCTTCTGATTCATATTCTTCAATATGGACAGAAGTGTAAACATCATCTTTCACCAATCGACGGCTCATGATGATGGCATCTTCATAGTTGTACCCTTCCCAAGTCATGAATGCGACTAAGACGTTTTGTCCTAATGCCATTTCACCTTGTTCCATAGATGGGCCATCTGCTAAGATATCGCCTTTTTCCACTTTTTCACCAAGTGCCACTAATGGACGTTGGTTGTAGCTAGTTCCTGAGTTTGAACGACGGAATTTGGTAACAGAATAAACGTCTAATGCGCCATTGTCACGACGAACGCGCACTTCGGCTGCATCCACGTATTCTACGATCCCATCATGTTTACATAACAAAGCAGCTCCTGAGTCATGTGCTGATTTGTATTCCATACCAGTACCAACCCAAGGTGCTTTCGGATTGATCAATGGTACTGCTTGCCGCTGCATGTTGGCACCCATCAAGGCACGGTTGGAGTCATCGTTTTCCAAGAAAGGGATACATGCGGTTGCGACTGCGACTACTTGTTTTGGTGATACGTCCATGTAGTCGACTTTATCGATCGATACTTCCAAGTTTTCAGAAGTAGCACGCGCCATAACAACGTCGTTTACGAAAGAGCCGTCTTCATTTAACAAGCTGTTTGCTTGGGCCACAACGTAGTGGTCTTCGGTATCGGCAGTCAAGTAATCGATCTTGTCAGTAACACGGCCTGTTTCGCGGTCAACTCGACGGTATGGTGTTTCAATGAAGCCATACTTGTTGACTTTGGCATAAGAGGCCAAGCTGTTGATCAACCCGATGTTTGGTCCCTCAGGCGTTTCGATCGGACACATACGGCCATAATGGGAATAGTGAACGTCTCGGACTTCATAGCCGGCACGGTCACGCGTCAAACCACCAGGTCCTAAGGCAGATAGACGACGTTTATGGGTCAACTCACCCAGTGGGTTTGTTTGGTCCATGAACTGTGACAACTGAGAAGAACCAAAGAATTCTTTGATACTTGCGACAACTGGACGAATATTGATCAATTGTTGCGGTGTCAAGGTTTCGGTGTCTTGGATCGACATCCGTTCACGCACGACACGTTCCATCCGAGCAAGCCCGATCCGGAATTGGTTTTGCAATAATTCACCAACAGAACGAATCCGGCGGTTTCCTAAGTGGTCGATATCATCGACATTGCCGATGCCTTCCATCAAGTTGAAGAAGTAGCTCATTGAAGCAATGATGTCTGCTGGACGAACGGTACGTGTGGCAGTATCTGGATAGCCATTACCGATCACGTTGACTTCTTGTTCTGGATCTTTTGGTGAAAAGACTTTGATGACTTGGACGGTCATTGGTTCGGTCACGACCCCATCTTCTGATGGATAGTACGTTACGCTGTTTAGGCCATTATCGATAAATGCGCCTAATGTTTCCATGACTTGGTGAGTCAAAACAGTGCCTTTTTCAACAATGATCTCGCCTGTTTCAGGGTCAACCAAGGTTTCTGCTAAGGTCAAGTTCAATAGACGTGTTTTCAAGTCTAATTTTTTGTTTACTTTGTAACGACCAACATTTGCTAAGTCGTAACGTTTTGGATCGAAGAAACGTGCGTTCAGCAAGCTGCGTGAGCTGTCTGCTGTTTTTGGCTCGCCTGGACGAAGACGTTCGTAAACATCTTTCAATCCTTCTTCGGTACGAGAATCGCTTGCGTTTTTATGCAAGTCTTTTTCGATCGTGTTGCGCAATGATTCACTGTCGCCGAAAATTTCAAAGATCGTGTCATCAGAACCAAACCCTAGGGCACGGACTAAGACCGTCAAAGGAATTTTACGGGTACGGTCAATCCGTACGTAAGAGATATCTTTGGCATCAGTTTCCATTTCTAACCACGCACCGCGGTTAGGGATAACGGTTGAACCAAAGCCTTCTTTGCCATTTTTATCGACTTTGCCATGGAAATATACACCTGGAGAGCGGACCAACTGAGAAACGATAACCCGTTCTGCCCCGTTGATGATAAAGGTTCCTTGTTCAGTCATTAATGGGAAATCACCAAAGAATACTTCTTGGGATTTGATTTCCCCGGTTTCACGGTTCGTCAAACGCAAAGTAACATGTAATGGTGCCGAATAGTTTGCATCATGGGCACGGGCTTCTTCTACTGTGTACTTTGGTTCTTTCAATTCATAGTCCACAAATTCTAGGGACAAGTTACCGTTGAATCCTTCGATTGGCAAAATATCTTCAAACATTTCTCTTAGGCCCTCATCTAGGAACCATTGGTAAGAGTCGGTTTGAATTTCAATCAAATTCGGTAATTCTAATACTTCACTGATCCGTGCGAAACTTCTACGTTCGCGATGCTTTCCGTATTTTACTACGTGTCCAGCCAAGCTCTTCACCTCTTCATAAAGTCTTTCAAAAAGGCTATCCGATTATTTACAAAACTGTAACAAATATTAAATATAGGTTACAGAAAGCATTTTTTGCGGCTTTTAGGCAAAAAAAAACCAAAAATAGAACGGATGCATTGGGCATTTTCTACTTTTGTTTCCTTATTCCTAAGCCGAAACGGACAATATTTCGTTTCTGCTTTTTTCGTTCAGATAGTTTTTGCAACTCCTTATTATACAGATGAAGCACTTTCCTGTCAAGCTTTCATTGGAAGTTACAATGCTTTTCTGACGCACCCATTTCCTAAGATTTTCTAAAGAAAAAAACAGGCTGGTGGGGACTGTTTTTCGTAAGAAACTACTTTGCTTTTTGCCGATTTCTTGCTATGCTAACGAAAACGTTACACGTGAAACATTAGGAAGGATATCCTTATGACGACAAAAGAAAAAATACTGACCTTATTACAAAAAGAAGATACTGTGCTATCTGGAGAGAAACTGGCCCAAGCCTTGTCGATCTCTCGTACAGCAGTCTGGAAAGCCATTAAAGAACTCGAGAAAGAAGGCTATCATTTCGAACACTTGGCCAACGGCTATCGCTTTGTCTCGGATGATCGCTACGATCAAGCAGCACTTGCAGCCGCCTTGCCGATGATCCCCACGATTCAAATCAAGGATGCTGTTGAATCCACCATGAAAGAAGCCAAGATTGCCGCTTTGGACAGTGGACTGGCAACCCCCGCCCTTTTTTTGACCGAAACACAAACAGGCGGTCACGGCCGCTTCGAACGTCCGTTTTTCTCACCGAAAAAACAAGGGATCTATATGAGCTTGCTTTTAAAACCAAACCAAGCGTTTCAAGAATTGCCACAATATACCGTTTTGGCGGCGGTGGCAGTCGCCGAAGCCATCGACGCCCTTCTAATGAAGGAAACGGCCATTAAGTGGGTCAACGATCTGTACTTAGATGGAAAAAAAATCTGCGGTATTTTGTCTGAAGCAACCAGTGACTTTGAAACAGGCCGCATTACTTCGGTTGTGATCGGTATCGGCATCAGTTTTTCGATTCCGCAACAGCAGTTTCCTGCAGAGATTCGGGAAAAAGCGACCTCACTCTTTCCTGGTGAAGAGTATCCGACCTTTTCTCGAGCAGTATTGATCCAAGAAATTTGGCGGCGGTTCTTCCAATTGTTGGCACAACTGCCTGACATGGATTATATGGCCCGCTATCGGCAAAAATCCTTCGTTTTGGGCCGCACCGTTCAATTTACGCAACAAGGGGTGACCTATGAAGGGATTGCCAAAGACATTACCAACACCGGTGAATTGGTGGTGGAAACAGCGACGGAGCGCAAGGTGCTTTCTTCTGGAGAAATCAGTTTGGAACGGTATTGATGCTGCGAAAAGTCGCAAACCAGCTTGCTGATTCGAAGCTTTCCCAGGGAATCAGTCACAGCAAGCGTAAACACAAACACTCCATAAACAGACCTGCTTATTCCGAGGGGTCATACAAAAGAACAACCTAGGCAGCTCCCCTTTCTATCGGGTTTAGCCACTGTCACCAAAACTTTACTGTTGCAATCAGGATCGCAAAGAAAGCGAGCCTCATCTTTTCATACTAAGTAGGATGCTCGTTCTTTTATCATGTCTTTTCTACAGTTTTCATGCGCTCTTTCATTCCCCACATAAAAAGATCGACCTGCTCTTTCAAGAGCGGGTCGATCTTTTCTTTTATAGCAATTGCCACAGCAGGCACAAAAGCAAGCCCAAGGCATAGCTGCTGTTGAATAAAATCATGTTTTTAATCGAATAGCCGAAGCTACGTGGGTGGGGCAGGCTGGCTTGATGCTCTTTCAAATTTTGGTGGATTTTCGGCAGTGTCAGAAACACGAGCAAAATCGGCCATTGGAAGAGACCAAACAAGAGGCCCAATAAAATAGCGGCGTAGGAAGCTAGCATCATTCCTTGAAACAGACGGATACCTGCTTCGCGACCGATGTAGTACACCAGCGTGTAGCGGTGATTTTCGATATCGGCTTCCAGATCCCGTAAGTTATTGGCTAACATGATGTCAGCAATCGTGAAAATCAACGGCAAGGATGCCAACACGATGGCGCACACGGCCCAGAGGTTCCCTACTAAGCCAAAGGTTCCGTTCGCAAAATCCAGTGCCAGATAAAACACTTTTTGATCAATGGTATTGATATAGATCGTGATGGCAAAAATCCCTAATCCCATCGTTACGCCGCTGAACACCTCACCTAAAGGCATCCGCGATAATGGAATGGGGCCAAAGGTATAAAAGACCCCGATAAAACAAACCACCAGCCCCATCACTAGCAGCAGCCAGCCGGTAACAAAGGTCAAGTAAAGACCGATCAGTAAGGTTCCTGCCAACATCGCAAAAATCAGATTGCGAACAGTAGCTTCTGAGATGTTTTCTCGCCCGATCACATTGTGCTGGTATTTGTAGGTTTCTGATTTGGCTTTTTTGAAATCCATATAATTGTTGATGGACGTCGTCGTCAAATCAAACAGCAGCATCCCCAGAAAAAAGATTGCGGTATTCAACGGATGAAATTCATGAAAATACACCAACGAGAACAATGCACCCATAATGAAGGGGAAGACACTGGCCACTTTGGTACGGATCTCCACTACTTCTAAAAACACTGAAAGAGACATCTTTCACTCCTCCTATTCTAAATCCGCACGATCACCCATCGTGTAGCCTGATTCCTCTGAAAGTTCAAAGGTATCTTTGATACCGTCGGTTACATACACTTTGTCTTCTTTTGTGATAAAGATCGCATCGGTACCCTTTTCGGTATGTTGTTCGATATAGGCTAAACCTTCCTTGACCCCCTTATCAAACGCCACCGTAGTTAACCCATCGCCATCGATGGATTTGTCGGTGATGACAGTCACACTTGCCACATCGCTGTCGTAAGGATAGCCAGTCTCAGAATCGAAAATATGATGGTACGTTTTGCCGTCTACTTCTAAATAGCGTTCGTAGATCCCTGAAGTAACCACTGTTTTATTGGTTTCTTTGATACTACCGATAATCGAGCCGCGAGATTTGTTCGGGTCTTGGATTCCGACATTCCATGGCTCATCTGTGCCGCGATTACTATGACCTAACACATAGACATTCCCGCCCAAATCGACGATCGCGGAAGTCACGCCATTGTCCTTCAGCACTTTGACGACTTCATCCGTGATGTAGCCTTTAGCGATCGCCCCAAGGTCAAGGATCATGTCCTTGTCTTTTAAATAAACGGTTTGATCTTCATCGTTAAACTCGACTTGTTCATAATTGATATGTTTCAATGCTTCATCGATCTCAGATTGCTCTGGCTTGCGGGCATCATCAAAGCCGATTCGCCATAATTGGGTGATGGCACCGATGGCCATATTAAAGCCGCCTTCTGATTTCACACTGTAATCGTAAGCTTCTTTTAACAAATAATAGATGTCATCCGAAACCTTTACCGGCTTGATACCAGCTTGCGCATTGATCTCATCGATCTCTGACCCTGCTTGGTTGATGGTGATTTTATCGCCTAACTCTCTGATGCGGTCAAAGGCCGGCTTCATGGCGTCCTCTTTGCCTTCATCATAAATGCGAATCCGAGTATAAGTGCCTAATAAAAATTCTTCTTGAAAATATGGTTCTTCTCGCAGCGTCGTTGCTTCCTGATCACTGCCACAAGCTGCCAACATTGTGCCTAAAAAAACAAACATCAGAAAAAACGTTACTTTCTTTTTCATGATTTTCCTCTTTTCTATTGTCTTCAACCTTCATATAATAGCCTTTTTTTAGCAGAATGAAAAGGGGCATTCCGTGATTCCGCAACGTATTTTAGGAATCCTTAATCGAACTTTTTCTTCTTTGTAAAAAACAGTTCTTTTAAAAAAAACTTCCCGCCAGATTGCTTCCTTTTGCACGAACTTGCTTTTATGACCTTGCTGCCCACGAAAAAAAGACAGCACTCAAAACGAATGCTGTCCTCTTCATTCAAAAAAGTTGTGATTATTCAGTAACGAAGTTATCCACTTCGATTGTTGTTTGGTCGCCTTTTTCAGCGGCATTCAACAATTGTTGTGCATAGATAACAAAGCTGTGGAAGCTGTGGGTTGCACCAGAAACTACATCCATGTCTGCCACAGAACCATCTTCAGCATTGACTGCAGAAACAAAAGCTTCGTTGAAGTTTGGAATGAATTCTTCTGGACTTGTACCAGATTTAGCTTCCATGTTTTCGTTGTATGATGCATCATCTTTTTTCGACTCGCCGGCTTCGTTTAGGTAGTCGTAGTTTGATTCAGAGATTTTGCCATCAGCCACAGTCATTGAGAAGACTACGCGGTAACCATTTGAGTAGTTCTTTTCTTCTAATGTATAGGTTCCGTCTTTCAAGTCTGCACCATTGTCGATTTCAATGGTTTCCGTGTTTC
The DNA here is from genome assembly GCF_016516865.1 of Enterococcus sp. S53. NCBI lineage: Bacteria > Bacillati > Bacillota > Bacilli > Lactobacillales > Enterococcaceae > Enterococcus > Enterococcus sp. S53. The sequence continues at coordinate 51,900 of NZ_JACVUH010000008.1, read as the reverse complement.
CTGCTTGCGCCGCTTGAATCAATTGTTGTGCATAGTTTTGGAAGGAATCAAAGGAATGAGTCGCGCCAGAAACTACTTCGATTGAAGAAGGGCTTTGTGCGGCAACTAATTCTTCATTGAATTTAGGAATAAATTCTTCTGGGCTGATACCTGCTTTTTCTTTCATCGTTTCATTGTATTCAGTGTTTTCTGTTTTTGATTCGCCATCCGCATTGACGTTGTCATATTTTGATTCAACGATTTTGCCGTCTTTGACTGTGATCTCAAAGGTAACACGGTAGTCGTTTTTGTAGTTCTTTTCTTCTAAACGATATGTCCCATCTTGCATTGGCTCGCCTGCAACGACGGTTGCTTCCGTGCTTTCTGTTGATGCTGAATCGCTTGCAGAAGTTTGTGATGTACTTTCACTAGTTGACGAAGAAGCTGTATTGTTGTTGTCCGCTCCGCAACCCCCTAACAATAATGCTGCGAATGAAAATACCGCCATACCTACAATCAATTTCTTTGCTTTCATAATTATCCACCTTTTACTTGTTTATTTTCCCCACAAAAAAGTTTGTGATACATATAACATTGTAAAGTAAATTTACGATATGTCAACCGCTTCCTTTCCGCTTTTTCTCGAAAAAATGACTTATTTTTTGATTTTCGCAAGTTTTCACGAATTTCAGGAAATATGCGTTTTTTTCATCAGAATCGTTAGACAAATGAACCATTTGTCTATATAATAGGAACGATTGTGTAATTATTATCATAGATTATTTTTATTAAGGAGAGATTTGCAATGGCAAAGAAAAACATTGTCGTTGTCGGTGCCGGTTATGCAGGCGTTTCTGCTACGAAGTACATGGCAAAGAAATTGAAAAAAGACAATGATGTTGAGATAACATTGATCGACCGTCACTCTTATCATACGATGATGACTGAACTGCATGAAGTCGCTGGAGGACGTGTAGAACCTACCGCAATTCAATATGACTTGCAGCGCTTGTTCTCACGCAAGAAAAATGTTCGTTTAGTAACCGATACAGTAACTGGGATCGATAAAGAAAATAAAACTGTCCAAACAAAATTAGGTAGCTATTCATTTGACTACTTGATCTTAGGGATGGGTGGCGAACCGAATGACTTCGGTACACCTGGCGTTAAAGAAAACGGCTTTACTTTATGGTCATTTGACGATGCTGTCCGCATTCGCGAACACATTGAAAAAACTGTCGCAAAAGCAGCGATCGAACCAGATGCAGCATTACGCAAAGCAATGTTGACCTTTGTCGTTTGTGGTTCTGGATTTACCGGGATCGAAATGATCGGTGAACTGATCGATTGGAAAGATCGTTTAGCTTCCGATTATAAATTGGACCCAAGTGAAATCAGCTTGAAAGTCGTTGAAGCAATGCCAACGATCTTAAACATGCTTGATCGTAACGATGCAGCGAAAGCAGAACGTTACTTGAAGAAAAACAATGTTGATCTTGTCTTGAATGCACCAATCGTTGAAGTGGCACCTGACCACATCAAACTAAAAGATGGTTCAACGATCCCAACCCACACATTGATCTGGACTGCCGGTGTCAAAGGAACTAGCGATGCTGCTGATTTCGGTTTAGAAACCGCGCGTGGATTCCGTCTAGTTGCCAATGAGTACATGGAAGCAAAAGGCTACGAAGACAAAAACATCTATATTATTGGTGACTTGGTTTACTTCGAAGAATTCCCGAATACACCAACACCACAAATCGTGCAAGCAGCTGAACAAACAGGTCACACTGCAGCAACGAACATCGTTTCAGCCATTAAAGGCGGCGAAAAACATAAATTCAAAGGAAACTACCAAGGATTTATGGTTTCCATCGGTGCCAAATGGGGCGTGGCGAACTTATTCAATAAGATTCACCTCAGCGGTTTCTTAGCGATCATTATGAAACACATCGTTAACTTGAAATACTTCTTTGATATTCGTTCTGGTTACTACATGTTCCAATACTTGATGCATGAAATCTTCCACATCAAAGATGACCGGACAGTAGCCCGTGGTCACACGTCTCGTTACGGTAACGTCTTGTGGAGTGTTCCGCTTCGTATTTTCTATGGTCTTGTCTGGTTCGTTGAAGCCTTCAAGAAAATTTTGGGTACGAACGGGGAAGTCTTCAAACCTGGTACTTGGTTCGGTGAAGGTTCTTGGTTCCAAGGCAACAGCGTATTCCCTTGGACTTGGGAATATCAAACAGTCGCTGATGCAGCCAGTGGTGCTAGTGAAGCAGCCGATGCAGCAAGTGCCGCTAGTGGCGCCGGCGAAGCAGCCGATGCAGCGACACAAGCCGCACACTTCGGTTTGAGCTATGCTTACGGTGAGCAACCAATGATCGTGATTGAAAAATCACCTGACTGGTTCACAAAAGTTATGCAATTTATTATGCCAAACAACGACGTTGCCATGTTCTTCCAAAAATTCATGGTCTTCTTTGAAATTGCTTTAGCTCTTGCATTGATGGCTGGTCTCTTCACTTGGTTAGTAAACGCAACGACTATCGTTTTGGTGTTGACTTTCTGTATGTCTGGTATGTTCTACTGGGTAAACATCTGGTTCATTCCAGTTGCATTTGCCTTGATGAACGGTTCAGGACGCGCAGTCGGTTTAGACCGTTGGGTAATCCCATGGTTGCAACGTACCCTTGGAAAATGGTGGTACGGTACCCCTCGCTCCTTATATGGCAATAAATAAGCCAGCAAAATAGAATACCTGTACGACTTCATGAGACTAAGACATTCTGATTTTCAATCAGTGTCTTGGTCTCTTTCCAAGTACAGAACTTTTTCTTGATCGTCCTTGCACAGAAATCGGTGGATTATTGAGGATTCAGCTAGTAGAATCTTGTCTTCTTATGCTAGAATGAGACACATCACATGAAAGAACAGGAGTCTTTTTTGATGAAACTAAAAGAATTTATCCGCGATGCCCATTTAAAACCATGGGATGGCGTCATCATACTTGTTTTGATCCTCAGCTCTTTTTTACCGCTTTTTATTTTTGGCCAGACGCAAACGGCTGACAAAGAAGCCGTCTTACGGGTCGATGGGACAGAAATCAAACGTTTTGACTTAGTTGAAGGTCAAAAAGCATACACCTATCTTTATGAAGATGAAGACGGAGATACCAATTTACTGGAGATCGAAGGGGATCGGATCCGAATCAAGGAAGCTGATTGCGGCGACCAGATTTGTGTCCGCCGTGGCTGGGCCAGTAAAAATGGGGAAACCATCGTCTGTCTACCTCATAAATTGGTGATCGAAATCCAAGCCGCAGATGGGAGTGAGACCGACGATCTAATCTATTGATCGTTTGCTTATGAGTCGATTACAACGAATAATTTTCATCTCACTGCTGGTCGCCCAAGGGGTCGTGATTGGTTTAGTTGAAAATATGATCCCTTATCCATTTGCCTTTGCGCCTGGTGCGAAACTAGGTTTGGCAAATTTAATTACCATTATTGCTTTGTTCACCATGCCGAAAAAAGACAGCTTTCTCTTGATTTGGCTAAGACTGATCTTAACGACGTTACTAGGAGGAACGGTTTCGACCTTCTTATATAGTATGAGTGGTTCCTTACTGAGCTACTTTGGGATGTCTTTGGTGAAACAGTTGGGGCCTAAGCGTGTCAGTATCATCGGCATTAGTGCGGCCGGCGGTTTCTTGCACAACGTCGGACAGTTGATCACTGCCTCATGGATCGCTCAATCCTGGAGCGTGATGCTCTACTTGCCGGTCCTGTCTTTCTTTGGGATCTTGTCCGGGATCGCTATCGGGATCGCCGCCAACTACTTGCTGCGCCGTGTCGAAACACTGCGCCGTTTTCAAATTGATTATGAACGCCAGACCAAAGTCAAATGGCGCTCGGATTCAGAATAAAGGAGTTAATTATGAAACTTCATTCCATGTGGCAAGAGTATCCAGCACTGCAAGCTGACTTATCTGCCTCCTTGCAATTGATGGAAAAATCATTAAAACTAAAAAACAAAGAGGTCGAACAAGCGATCCTATCCATGATCCATTCAGGTGGAAAACTGCTGCGTCCTGCTTATCAGCTACTCTTTTCTGCTTATGGCAGTGACAAAGATCGCGAGAAAGCCGTCGCATTGGCGGCCTCGATCGAGATGCTCCACACTGCTTCGCTGATCCACGACGATATCGTCGATCATGCGGACACCCGCCGCAAGCTGCCGACCATTCGTTCCGAATTTGGCAACGATGTCGCTGTCTATGCTGGTGATTACCTCTTCGTCTGCTGCTTTAAATTGATGGCGGATTATGCTAGCTCCATGAAAAGCTTGCAGATGAATTCCCGTAGTATGGAAAAAATCCTGGCCGGCGAATTAGGGCAAATGAGCAAACGATATGATTTGTCCGTCACTGTCGAGGATTACTTAGAAAACATTCGTGGCAAAACCGCTGAATTGTTTGCTTTAAGCTGCTTTATCGGGGCTTATGAAAGTGGTACTTCTTTGCGCTTTGCCAATCAAGCCCGTGAGATCGGCGAAGCCATTGGCCTTGCCTTTCAAATCATGGATGACGTCTTGGATTACAGTCAAGACGCGACTGCCTTAGGAAAACCAGTATTGGAAGATGTTCGGCAAGGCGTCTATTCTTTGCCGCTGTTGATGGCATTGAAAAATGACCGCCAACAACTGTTGCCACTGCTGGAAAAACAAGCCGCCATGACTGAGGCGGATACCCATGAAGTCTATCGGATCGTCCAAGAAAGCGCCGGAATTGACGAAGCCAAGAAACTCGCTGCCGACTACACGAAAAAGGCTTTGCAGGCGATCCAGAAATTGCCTGAGACCAAAGATGAAACCAAAACATATCTTTATCAGATCACTGCTCAGATCCTTGGGCGTCAGAACTGATCAAGGATCTAGCAAAAGCCTAGCAGCTGGAATCATACTGAAATAAGTCCCCAAGGGTAGATTTTTGATCTACCTTTGGGGGCTTTTTAGTTGATAGCTAGAATTTTATACGCAAAAAAAGCCTCAACGGACAAATCATCTGTCCGTTGAGGCTTTTTTTCTTTTAACGCATCGTCACAAATTCTTCTGATCCCGTCGGATGAATGGCAACGGTTTGATCAAAATCTGCTTTTGTAGCACCCATTTTGATGGCTACAGCGAAGCCTTGCAGCATTTCATCGACACCGATCCCGATGCCGTGCAGACCGATGATTTTTTCTTCTTCTCCTAAGCACACCAATTTCATCTCACATTTTTGGCGATACTCATTTAAAGCAAAGTACATCGGTGTAAAGCGCGAACGATACACCTTTATCTGCTCTTGGCCGTATTTTGCCAAGGCTGCTTCTTCGGATAAACCAATCGTGGCAATCGGTGGATGCGTAAAAATGACCGTCGGCACTAAGTGATAATCCAAGTACGCATCGCTTTGACCGTTGAACAAGCGTTCAGACAAGCGACGACCGGCGGCGATCGCAACCGGAGTTAAATCCAATTTCCCGATGACATCGCCCACCGCAAAAATCGAGTCAGCTGTGGTATTTTGATATTTGTCCACAATGATAAACCCTTTTTCATCCAATTGGACATCGGTGTTTTCCAGACCTAACTTGTCCGTATTCGGCACACGACCACCAGCAAAAAGGACGCAATCGCCGGTCAAGGTTTCGCCATTTTCAAAGTGAACGATATACTCGTCACCTTCTTTATTGATACGAGAGGCAACGTAGCCTGCATAAGTTTCGATTCCTGATTCTTGGTACATCTCCACGAGATTATCCGCAAGCATCTTGTCAAAGGTTCGTAATGGCCGCTCTTTGCGGTACGCCCAAGCCACTTGGCTGCCCAGCTGTTGGCTGACACCGCTGATTTCGGCTGCGATGTAGCCTGCCCCTAAGACGACCATACGCTTTGGTGCTTCTCGCAGCGCAAAAAAACCATTCGAGTCAATGGCGTACTCACCGCCGGGAATATTCATCGCGCTAGGTTTTCCACCGGTGGCGATCAAAATGTTTGCTGCATGGTAGTTTTCCCCATTGACGGTAATCGTGTGGTTATCCACAAACTGTGCATAACCGTGGATAACTTCTACATTGTTGCTGTCTAAGCCTTTTTGATAGGCTGTGTGTAGAAAATCAATATATTTTTCACGGTTATCCACAAGCTCGGTAAAATTAAATTTATCCACATGTGGATAAATGCCGTAGCTAGTTGCGTCTCGCTTGATCATTTCTAACATCTCACTAGCTTGCCACATGACTTTTTTCGGTACACAGCCGACATTGACACAGGTGCCGCCTAATTCATTGCCTTCGATCAATAATACTTTGGCACCGTGCATCCCTGCCCGATTGGCTGAGGCGATCCCGCCGCTGCCGCCACCAATTACTATGTAGTCGTATGTTCCCATATTTGTTGTTTCCTCCTTAAGATTGTCTATGTTCTCATCGATCCTTTTTGGCTGGATTGATTCAACAAAAAAAGCCGAGAGAAACTCTCGACCTTATTTTTTCTTCCGAATCATGTCTCCGACTTCCACCGGTTCTTTGACCGGCATCGTCAGCAGCATCATAGGATTTGGTGCACGATCGATGGATTCACCGTCTTCATTATACATGACTTCGACGGTTTGGTGAAAGTGATGGAATCCGGGACCGTAAAATTCGATTTCATCGCCGACGGAAAAGTGGTTCCGTTGCCGAATCGTAGCGGTTTTCGTTGCCGGATCATACGCCATGACTTCCCCAATAAATTTGTATTGCGGAATTTTCCGACGTAGACCAAACAACTGCTCATTTTCACTTGGGGTATCGTAGTAAAAGCCTGACGCAAGCTCGCGCTGCGCAACTTTCCACAATTCATCGATCCATTCTTGTTTGCAGACATAGTTCTCTGGATCGGCCATGTAACTGTCCACGGCTGCTTTATAAACGTTCGCCACAGTTGAAACATAGTGGATCGATTTCATGCGGCCTTCGATTTTGAAACTATCCACGCCGTTTTCAATCAGATCAGGGATATGTTCGATCATCGACATATCCACGGCACTCATGGAAAACTCTTCTTCCACTGTCCCGTTTTTAGTCAAACTGTTTCGTTCCGTTGCAAACGGCATGTCAAACAAATCATATTTCCAGCGGCAAGATTGCGAACAGCCGCCGCGATTGGCGTCTCGCATCGACATATGATTGGACAAAGTACAACGGCCAGAATACGAAATACACATGGCGCCATGAATAAAGGCTTCAATCTCCACGCTAGTATTTTTGCGGATCTCAGCGACTTCCTCCATCGACACTTCTCGGGCGAGAACGACCCGTTCTAGGCCTTCTTCCCGCCAAAATTCCAATGTTTCATAGTTCGTGGCACTGGCTTGGGTGGACAAATGGATCGGTAGACCCGGCGCTTCTGTTGCGCAGATCTGTATCAATGCGGGATCAGAAACGATCACGGCCGAAATACCGACATCTCGCAATTCCCGAAAGAATTCCCCTGCACCTTCCTGATTGCCCTCATGGGTCACCATATTGGCTGCTACATAGACTTTTGCGTTGTGGGCTTTGGCAAAAGCCACCCCTTCCGCCATTTCTTCATAGGTAAAGTTACCCGCGCGACTCCGTAGACCATAGGCATTGCCGCCGATATAGACAGCGTCAGCGCCATAGTGGATCGCTGTTTTTAATTTTTCTAACGTACCAGCTGGTGCTAACACTTCTGGTCGTTTCAATGCTTGTTTAACGGTCATTTGTTCTTGCTCCTTACTTGATATCGTCAGGATCGATGGCATAAAATCCAGTGTCTAACCCACGTTCTGCCGGATGAAGTTGGGCAACTTGTTCACTGAGCACAGCTGCTTGCTCTGCTTGCCACTTCCCACTTTCCACAAGGCTCTTGGCTTGGGCAAACAGTTTAGCAATTGCCACAAAGGCAGCCCCTCGTGTATAGATTCCGTCCAGCTTCCAGGTTTGAAAGCCTGTTGCGTCTAATTCCGCCAGCTGCAGCATCAGATTGATGTCGTTATTGGCAAAAATGTGCGTGCCGTGGCTATCTTCATAAATGGAATAGTGGGTTTCTTCTTTTTTCGGTTCGGATAAAAACAACCCACGGTCGTGGTTCTTTTCTTCCGATTGTTGGGTATAGTTATAATAATTTTGTAAAAGCGGACGCTTCGATTGGTGAATGCAGGTCGCACCATAAACCAATACTTCCACAGGAATATTTAGTTGTGGCGCCATGATTTTCATTTCCTCGAAAGGAACTTCTCGCGCTAAAACGGCTGCCTTTGCTCCTTTTTGTCCCCAAAAATTGATTTGACGAGCGCTCGTTACTAAGGTTTCCCCTGCATAGATAAATGGCAAGGCACATTCTGGATTTTGCTTCATGCGGTAAATAATCCCAGGATCTCCGAGAGCGATTTGATCGGCTTGATTGGTCTTCAGAAATGCTAGGTATTCTGGAATCAGCTTCATTTTTTCTGGATGCATGATGCCATTGACTGCGATCGTCACTTTCTTTCCAGCTTCGTGGGCCATGTCGATCAGTCTGATTTGCTCTTCACGAGAAAAAGAGGTCGGTAGGCGCAGCCCGAATGTCTCTTCTCCAAAAAACAATGTATCAACATAAGGGATGAGCTGCTGTGCTTGCTCGATCGATTCCACCGTGGCGATAATCTCAACCATAATACTCCTCCTTTTTTCAACTCATTCATAGTATCACACAGCAGTGTTCTTTCCAAGAGGTCTCGTTACTCTTTTTTTCACGAATAGCGCTTTGCTCATTAATCAACCGCTGACATAAAGCTGTTTAGAAGGATATTTTTTTGTGAATCACCAATCATAATCAATGGAGAATTCTTGATCACTACTAGACATAGCAAGACAAAAAAGCGACGTTCCTATGGATGCCGATTGCTCGACCATAGAAACGCCGCTGCCGTTATTGGCTCGACTTAAACTTGTTGCAAGACCCGTGCTTGTCCCTCTTTGACATTGAGGGTGATCGATCCTTTGGAAGCACCGATCGTCACTTTGTCACCTAAATGAATTTGTCCTGATAGGAGTGCTTCACTTAAACGGTCTTCGACTTCTTTTTGCAAGGCCCGACGAATCGGCCGTGCCCCATATTCTGGATCAAAACCAGCTTTACCGATCACATCGATGGCAGATGGCGTGATCTTCAATTGGATGTCTTGGTTGCCTAATCGTTTGATGATCGCTTTGCTCATGATCTTCACGATCTCGTGGATCTCCCCTTCACCTAAGGATTGGAAGACTACTGTTTCATCCACACGGTTCAAGAACTCTGGACGGAAGGCTTTTTTCAGCTCTTCTAAGATCCGTTTTTGCATCGCTTGGTGATCTTTCGTTAAATCAGTGACATTAAAACCAACGCTTTTTTCTTCGCGGATTTGTTGGGCACCGATATTAGAGGTCATGATCAAAATCGTGTTGCGGAAATCGACCTTCCGACCTTTGGCATCTGTCAAATGACCATCATCCAGCACTTGCAAGAGGATATTGAAGACATCGGGATGGGCTTTTTCCACCTCGTCCAATAAGATGACGGAGTATGGTTTTGAACGGATTTTTTCCGTCAATTGCCCACCTTCATCGTAGCCGACATAGCCTGGCGGTGAACCGATCAAACGGCTCGTGCTGTATTTTTCCATAAATTCGGACATATCGACACGAACCAAGGCATCTTCACTGCCAAACATCGCTTCTGCTAAGGCTTTGGCAAGCTCGGTTTTCCCGACACCGGTCGGCCCTAAGAACATGAAGGAACCGATTGGGCGGTTGGGGTCTTTCAATCCACTGCGGGCGCGGCGGATCGAACGAGCGACTGCTTTGACCGCTTCTTCTTGGCCAACTACCCGTTGATGCAAGATCTTTTCAAGATCCAACAAGCGTTCGCTTTCTTTTTTCTCCATCTGCTGCAGAGGTACGCCGGTCCATTGGGAAACGACCGTGGCAACATCTTCTGCAGTAACACTATCGGCATAGCCTGAGGCTTCTTTGACTTCCATAAACGCTACTTCCGTCAGCTGTTGGGTCAATTTCTTTTCCTTGATCCGTAGACGAGCTGCTGCTTCAAAATCTTGCTGGCGAATGGCGGCTTCTTTTTCTTCGATCAAGTTAGCGATCTCGTTTTGCAGATCTGCCAATTCTGAACTTTCATCGGTTTTGTCTAAACGCACTTTGGCAGCTGATTCATCCATCAAATCGATGGCTTTATCTGGTAATTGGCGCGAATTGATGTAACGCACGGACAATTGCACAGCGGCGTGTAACGCATCATCAGAAATTTCCACCCCATGATGTTCTTCATAACGAGGACGCAACCCCCGTAAAATTTCTTCCGCTTCTTCTGGTGTTGGTTCGTCGACTTGCACCCGGGCAAAACGGCGTTCTAACGCAGAATCTTTTTCAATGTATTTTTGGTACTCATCTAGCGTTGTGGCACCGATGGTTTGCAATTCTCCACGGGCTAAGGCTGGTTTCAGAATATTCGAGGCATCAATCGCCCCTTCTGCTCCGCCGGCCCCAATCAGTGTATGCAATTCATCAATGAATAAGATGATTTGACCATCTTGATAGATCTCATCAATGATTTTTTTCATTCGGTCTTCAAATTCCCCACGATATTTCGTTCCGGCAACTAAAGCCCCCATGTCCAGCATCATCAAACGTTTGTTTTGCATGTCTTCTGGGACTTCCCCATTGATGATTTTTTGGGCTAAGCCTTCGGCGATCGCGGTTTTCCCAACACCAGGTTCCCCCACGAGAACAGGGTTGTTTTTGGTCCGACGGCTAAGGATCTGGATCAACCGCTTGACTTCTTTGGCACGACCGACAACAGGATCCAACCGTTTTTCACGGGCTAATTTGGTCAAATCACGGGCTAAGGAATCCAAGGTCGGTGTTCCTTGCTGCGCTTTGGCTTGGGCTGGACGACGACGACCAGCACTTCCGTTGGTTTTGCTTTCATTGAAGCCCATTTTTTTCTTCAAAAGCTGACGCATTTTCGCGAGACTCAAGCCGAGATTCAGCATGATTCGTGAAGCCAATATGTCTTCGTCTCTTAATAAGCCCAATAATAGATGTTCGGTACCGATTTGTGGTGCCCCTAAACGCTTGGCTTCATCCCCTGCATAAGCAAATGTATGTTTTGCTCGTGGTGAATATGCGAGATAGGCATTTTCTGGATATTGACGAACGGTGCCGTACCCTGTTAAATGTTCGATTTCTTCACGAATATCATTTTCTGTGATATTCATTTCCCGCAAGGTTTTGCCGGCAATCCCGTTTTGTTCAATGACCAATGCCAATAGAATGTGTTCAGAACCTACTGCTTGGTGCTTAAAGTATTTTGCTTCTTCTTGGGCGATAGCCAAAACAGCTTTCGCGCGTTGGGTGAATAATTCATCCATCTCTTTCACTTCCTGTCTTCGTAACTTAATCGTTCTAGAATTGCATGGAGCAAATCAGCTCGTGTTCTATTTTCATAAGGAGAACGTCCTAGAACTGCTTTCGCGATGACGGTCAACAATAAATTGCCTTCTCGCTTGGACAGGATTCCTTCCTCATAAAGTTTCTGGATTATTGCATATGCATCTTTTTCCGAGATGGTTTCATCGAATAATTGATTCATTTCTTTTAAGTAGTGGTGGCTGTCAGTAATTTTGACTTTCTCGATCCGAATATAGCCGCCCCCGCCGCGTTTGCTTTCAACCGCATAGCCTCTTTGAACGGTAAAGCGGGTATTGATCACGTAATTTATTTGTGAGGGCACGCAGTTGAACAAATTTGCCATTTCTGCGCGACGAATCTCAATGGTTTCACTGTCTTCAAGAATTTTCTTCAAATATGCTTCAATCAAATCGGAAGTATTGTGATGACTCAATTCATTCCCTCCCTTGACTAATTCTGACCTTCATTATACCCAATTTTTGATTCCTTGGAAAGATGTACGCTTGCACAAAGGGCCGGACTAAAGGAAATTTTAAAGACACCGGTGCCTCACTATAAGGTTTAGAAACAAAAACAAGCAGCTGGACGGGGAACAAAAAGAGAATTCTTTGGTCCCCGAAGGCTGCTTGGTTAAAGTATTTGGTTTTAGCTAGTTTCTAATCACTTTCTGAGCTACTTTCACTCGTAGCACTTGAATCAGAGGAATCATCTGAACTACTGCTTGGCGTCGATGAGGACGAATCATCTGGTTCAGGTCCTCTAGAGATCGTGACCGTTACAGTAGAGCCAACTTCGACGGAGGTTCCAGCACCTGGAGAGACACGGACAACATGTCCAGCTGGTACCGAGTCATTATAGCCGTCCTCTTCCTCAAAAGTTGAGTCCAATCCCGCTTCATTCAAGTCTGCTTCTGCATCGGCTTGGCTTTTCCCAACAATTCTTGGTACATTGACCATTTCCTGCCCACTGCTGACCGTCAAAGTGATGGTCGTTTGGGAAGTCACCACCGTTTCACCTGTTGCGGGTGCTTGGGCGATGATCGTGCCTGATGGTTGACTGCTAGATTGATAGTTCACTTCGATCTGTGATCGGTCGACACCACGAGAAGTCAATGCTGCTCGTGCATCTGCCTCTGTCATGCCATAATAGTTGTCCATTGCGAAGCTATCTGGTCCGGAGCTGACCTTAAAGGTGATTTCGTCTTCTGCTGGGGAAACTTCCCGCCCTGCTGCTGGTGATTGACTGATAATATCCCCTTCATCGACATCATCTGACGACTCTAGCTCTTCTTTGATTCTGTCTTCATCAAAGCCCAAATCGATCAACTCTTTTTTGACATCATCAAAGGAACGGCCTTCATAGTCATCAAGGGTGATTTTCTTCGTTCCACTACTGATGTAGAGAGTCACGACGGAATTCTTTTTGACTTCATTGCCTTCTGGGGGATCGGTTTTGACGACATTGCCTGCTTCGACTTCATCATCTTCGATTTCTTCCACCTCGTCTGCCACTTTCAAACCGGCGGCTTCCAGTTCGGCCCGAGCGGCGGCTTCTGTCTGACCACTGACTTCAGGAATTGCCACATCTCCCCGACCACCGCCGAATAGGAAGTAACTGCCTATCCCTAGCAGTGCGATCACCATAATGATTGGCAGCAGTAGCCAGCGCTTGCGTTTTTTCTTTTTCGGCTGCGCCGCTTCTTCAGCTTGATCCGCAGCCGTTTCTGCCACGGGTTCTTCCACTGGCGGCGTTTCGACTTGGGCTGCTTCCACAGGGGTCAGCACTCTCGTTTCATCCATCAGGGCATGAGGTTCCCATCTCGGTTCATTGAGCCGTTCAGGAGACAACACGGTATCGAGATCCGCCCGCATTTCATCGGCGGTCTTGTAACGATCCGCCGGTTCTTTGGCGGTCGCCTTCAACACGACGTTTTCCAGCGATTGTGGAACATTTTTGTCATAGATCCGAATCGAAGGGATCTCATCTTGGAAGTGTTTCAAGGCGATCGTTACGGCTGATTCGCCATCAAAGGGTACTTTGCCGGTTAAAATTTCATAGAGGATAATCCCGATCGCATAAATATCTGATTGATTGGTGGCCATACTGCCTCGTGCTTGTTCTGGTGAAAGATAATGCACCGAGCCTAGCATCGAGTTGGTTTGGGTGATCGATGTTTCTGATAGGGCGATCGCGATCCCAAAATCGGTGATTTTCACCACGCCGTCTTCATTGATCAGCACATTCTGGGGCTTTAGGTCCCGGTGAATGATGCGGTGCTGATGGGCCAATGCCACCGCTGATAAGATTTGTTGGATGATATCAACGATCTGCAAATAAGGTACGGGATAGTGCGTTTGGATATAGCGCTTGAGATCCATCCCTTTGACATATTCCATCACCAAAAACTGCATGCCGTCTTCTTCGCCGACATCATAAACGGTTACGATGTTGGGATGAACCAGCTCAGTCGCCGCCAAGGCTTCTCGTTGAAAGCGCCGAATCGCACTTTGGTCGTTTTGGAAGTCAAAACGAAGCACTTTGATTGCCACTTCACGGTCTAAGATCAAGTCATGCGCCAAAAACACATTTGCCATTCCGCCGCTGCCGATATTGCCGATGATTTTGTATCGGCCGTTTATCTTCTTCCCAATTTCGATCATGGGCGCTCTCCTCCAACTTTAATCAATAATACCGTGATATTGTCGACACCGCCGCGTTCGTTGGCTTGATCGATCAATGATTGCACTGCTTCTTCCAGCTCAGGGGTTTCTTGGATCGTTGCTGTGATCTCTTCATCTGAGACCATGTTGGTCAATCCATCTGAACACAGCAGCAAATAATCCCCGTCTGCAATAAAGTGGATCGCCACATCGACTTCGACTTCGCTTGGCATACCGATCGAGCGGGTCAAAACGTTTTTGCGAGGATGATTCAAGGCCATTTCTGCTGTGATTTGTCCTGACTTCACCAATTCATTGACCAGTGAATGGTCCTCTGTGATTTGGGTCAGCACTTGATTGCGTAAAAGATAGGCACGGCTGTCCCCGACATTGGCGATCGTAAACTGGTCGCCTAATAAGGCCACAGCAATGATCGTGGTGCCCATGCCGCTAAGTTCTTCTTGTTCTTGTCCTTTTTGGAAAATCACTTGGCTTTCCGCTTGGATTTTTTGGATCAGCCATTGGGCAGTTTTTTCACTATCTGTCAGTTCTGTCTGTTCCCAAGCGGTGCCGATCTCACTGACTGCTTGACGGCTAGCGACATCTCCGGCCCGGTGGCCCCCCATGCCATCGGCAAGCAAGGCCAATGTCACATTGGCTTTATTTACATAGGTTGCTGCAAAATCTTGGTTTGTGTTGCGACGTTTGCCGACATCTGTTTGAAAACGAATCTCCAATTTCTTTCACCTCGTTACTTTTTGCGTAGACAACTGATAAAAAAGCCATCTGTCATAAAATCTTGCGGATAGATCGTCAACATATCCTCTTGAACAGCTTCAGCTGCCAGCGGTCCTACCGCAAGAGGCATTTGCTCAAATTCAGGATGGTCAGCGAGAAACGCTGCCACGACTTGTTGATTTTCTTCCGCTAGAATCGTACATGTGCTGTAGACCATTATACCCGATTTTTTCAAGGTTGGGGCGGCACTTTCCAAAATCTCTCGCTGAATCTGCGGCAAGCGTTGGAAATCGGCTTCCGTCTTGCTGTATTTGATGTCCGGCTTACGGCGCATCAATCCTAATCCAGAACAAGGGGCATCCACTAAGATGCGATCAAATTGTTCAGGGGCAAAGGTTTGAGCCGTCTCCCGCGCATCCATCACGCGGGTTTCCACAACTGCTTCTACGCCTAAACGTTGGGCATTTTGCTGAATCAACTTAACCTTATGGGCATGGATATCCAGTGCTGTCACTTTGCCGCCCTCTGCGGCAGACAAGAAGGCAGCGATATGGGTCGTTTTGCCTCCTGGTGCTGCGCAGGCATCCAGTACTTGATGGTCTCGGGCTACTTGTAAAACGGGGGCAACCAGCATCGAACTTTCATCTTGGATCGTCAGTAAGCCTTCTTTGTAGAGGGACGAGCCCGCCATAAAGCCTTTGTCAGCCACAACCCCATAGGGGGAAAGCTCACTTGGTCGTGCGTCGATGCCTTCTTCTTGTAGCCGTTCGATCGCTGCTGCTTGCGAGATGCGCTGCAGATCGATACGCCCACTGGCATGATTGGGTTCAAATAGGGCATAGCCTAGCTCACTGGTTTCTTCGATCCCAATTTGTTTGACTAGTTTCTTCGTTAGCCACAGGGGCAAACTGATTTCCGTTGCTAAACGTTCCATTGGGTCTTTGATCAATGCCAAGTCTGGCACTCCTTGTCGTTGGATCGTGCGCAGGACGCCATTGACGAATTTTCCAGTTCCCGGATTGCCTTTGGCTTTCGCAATATCTACGGCTTCATGAATGATAGCATGGGCGGGTACTTTATCGAGATACAGCATCTGATACAAGGAAAGCCGCAGCAGCGTTTTGACCCACGGGTCGACTTTGCGGGCATTTTTAATAAAGCGATCCAAATAATAATCCAATAAAAGCTGACGACTGATGGTGCCGTACACCAATTCAGTCAGTAAGCGACCGTCTTTGTCATTTAAACGCCCTTGATTCATCAATTCCCGCAGCAGTAGATTGGAATAAGCACCGCCTTTTTCGATTCGCAACAACGCTTCTAGTGCCACAAAGCGCACTGTATATTGTATGTCTCCAAGATTACGCTTCATAGGTACCTACCTGATCCCCTTTTTGAATCTGTTGTCCACTGCCGTTTAAGAATGCGGCAATGTCTTGTCGGCCTTTTCCAGCTGGCTGCAATTCATCGATAGCCAATACCGTGCCTTCCCCACAAGCGATCAGCAACGTTTTTTTCGTCCGTTCAATGATCGTTCCTGGCGGGGCTGTCGTCGTTTGCTCCAGTGGTGTCACTTGCCAAAGCTTCCAGCGGTTGCCGTTTTGTGTCGTAAAGGCGATCGGCCATGGCCGCATGCCTCGGACTTGGGCATCGATTTGCACCGCCGTTTTCTGCCAGTCGATGGCTTCTTGTTCACGGCTGATATTTGGTGAAAAGGTGACTTTTGCTTCTTCTTGCGGAACCGGCTGCAGCTCTCCTGACAAGATTTTCGGCACAGTTTCCAGCAGCAAATCTTTGCCTAATAGGCTCAACTTATCAAACATCGTCCCCACATCATCTTGTGCCGTGATCGGCAAACGAGCTTGAGCAAAAATACCGCCAGCATCCATTTTTTTGATCATTTCCATGATGGTTACACCCGTTTCTTGCTCCCCTTCCATGATGGCATAATGCACAGGTGCTCCGCCTCGGTATTTCGGCAGTAGGGACGCATGAACGTTGATAGCGCCATACTTCGGTACTTCTAGTAAAGCACTAGGTAAAAATTGGCCGAAAGCTGCCGTGATCAGCAGATCAGGTGCCAAAGCTTGAATCTGCTCCATTTCTGGTGACCCACTGATTTTTTCTGGTTGTAAAATCAACAAGCCATGCTTCAACGCCGCTTCTTTGACGGGGGTCGGAGTGATGGTTTTTTTGCGACCGACGGGACGATCCGGCTGGGTCACGACTGCTGCCACTTCATAGCCGGCTTCAAGCAAGCCTTCTAAAATTGGGACGGAAAACGCCGGGGTACCCATAAAGACGATTTTAGTCATTTTCATGTTCCTCCATATACTTTTCTAAGTCTTCTTCAGGAATGCGTTCGACGAGCTTGTCGACAAACAGCACGCCATTTAAATGATCGATCTCATGCTGCATCGCACGCGCCAAGTAGCCGAATGCTTCCACTTCCATTTCCTCTCCTTCTCGGTCGAAATAGCGGACAGTGATCTCGTCTGCTCGTTTGACGGTCCCGAAGGTGTGAGGAATACTCAAGCAGCCTTCCACATCAAGGGATTCACCAGAAGAAGCGATGATCTCAGGGTTGATCATTTCAAAGCGGTCGTCTTCTTCGACTTCCACGATCGCCACTTGCAGGTTTTTGCCGACTTGCGGTGCGGCAATACCGATCCCGTCGTGGGCGACCATCGTTTCATAAAGGTCTTCTAGTAGCTGAACGAGCTCATCGGTAATAACTTTGACGGGTTTTGCTTGCCGACGAAGACGTTCATCGGGGGTGATAATAATAGGATAACGCATATTTTCTCCTCTAAATAAAATTCAGCGGCTCTTGGTCAATCGACACGTACAATCCTTTGCGCTGATCGATTTGACTTTGATCCAACAGACGGGTCAACAAAGCAGGTAGCTGCGGTTCATTTTTGTATTTAATGATCAATTGGTAGTAATAACGGTTTTTCACCCGCAAAATCGCACTGGGTGCCGGCCCCAATAAAATACTCTGCGGTGACAGCTCCTGCTGCAGATCCCGCGCGATCGCAAACATCTTCTGAGCTGCGACTTGCTCTTCGGGATGACTGCAGGTGATTTTGACGGTGAAATAATATGGTGGATAGCCGCTTTGGTGCCGCATCCACATCTCTTTTTGATAGAAATCTTCGTAATCTTGCGACTGCGCCAATTGGATGGCGTAGTGCTCAGGGTTGAATGTTTGGATCACCACTTCGCCGGTTTTTTCCGCCCGACCTGCCCGACCACTGACCTGAGTCAACAGCTGGAACGTCCGTTCACTTGAACGAAAATCTGGCAAATTCAAGGCGGTATCGGCATTCAAGACCCCTACCAGTGTGATATCAGGGAAATCCAAGCCTTTGGCGATCATTTGAGTCCCTAACAAAATATCCGCTTTTTTCTCCCCAAACAAGGTCAAGATTTTTTCATGGGCGCCTTTTTTGCGGGTGGTATCGACATCCATCCGTAAGACCCGCGCTTCGGGAAACAGTTCCTTCAACTCTTCTTCCACTTTTTGCGTACCCGTTCCGTAATAACGAATCTTGTCTGCATTGCAGTTGGGGCAACGATGGGGGATGTGTTCTTCATGTCCGCAATAATGACAGCGCATCGTTTTGGTATCCATATGCAGCGTCAAGGAGATGTCGCAATTTGGGCAAGGCAAAACATACCCACAATCGCGGCACATCACGAAGGAAGAGTAGCCGCGCCGATTCAGCAGCAAGACGATCTGTTCTTTGCGGGCCAAGCGGTCTGTAATTTTTTCCTGTAACGGACGAGAAAAAGTTTGATACTTTTTATTGGCAAATTCGGTACGCATATCCACGACTTCGATCTGCGGTAATTGCGCACTGGTTTTTGCCCGCTGATTCAATTTCAATAAGCGGTAGACTTCTTTTTGCGCCCGGGCACGAGATTCCAATGACGGCGTCGCACTGCCTAACACCACTGGACAGTGATGGTACTGGCTGCGCCAAATCGCTAAATCTCTCGCATGGTAACGAGGGGCTTCCTCTTGCTTGTAGGAGGCTTCGTGCTCCTCATCGACGATGATGACCCCGATGTTTTTCAACGGAGCAAAAATCGCCGAGCGGGCGCCAACCACCACCTGCGCCTCCCCACGTTCGATCTTACGCCATTCATCGTATTTTTCACCTTGGGACAAGCCGCTGTGTAAAACAGCCACTGCGTCGCCGAGACGGCTTTTAAAGCGTTCGACCATTTGCGGGGTCAACGCGATCTCTGGCACGAGCATGATCGCGGTTTTGCCTTGTTTCAGCAATTGGGCGATCGCTTGCAGATAGACTTCTGTTTTTCCACTGCCGGTGATCCCTTCCAGTAAAAAAGTCTGTGCCTCTTGGTTATCCGCACAAGCAGTGATTTGCGCTACTGCAGCTGCCTGTTCTTCATTTAATTCAAGGGGGACCGTTTTTTGAAATTGACGGTCTTTGTAAGGATCACGGTAGGCTTCAACTTCCGTAAAGGTCAGCCAACCAGCTTCTTGCGCTTGGTTCAAAGCCGCGGTGGAAATCCCTTGTTCGGTAAAAAAGGAAACCGGCAAGCGGGCTTCCTCTGTCAAAATCTGTAAGATTTCCAGCTTGCGTTTGGCCCCTTTGCGCAGCTGTTGCTGGACGGCGGGGATTTCTGCTGGCTCGATCTTGCGTTCAATGTAACGGGTCATTTTCGCTTTGTTTTTATTTTTCACGAGATACTGCAGTTCAACTACTGCGGCTTCTCGCAAAGGTTTCAACTGCGGCAGCAGCCCGGAACTTTCGGCGTCTTGCCAGCTGAGGATGCCGTTTTCGGGAAAATATTCTTTGATGGGATGATTTCCTTCCAGCAAAACGATCTGCTTTTGGTACTCGGCTTTCATCACACTAGGCAGCATCGTCTGCAAGCAAGTGATCTTAAAGGCAAAGGTCGTTTCCTTCATGTAGTCGGCTAATTGGAGAAGTTCTTCATTGACGACAGGCGACAAATCCAACAAACGAACGATTGGTTTTAAGGTCTGCTGCGGTTCGGCAATTTCTGAAAGGCCGACGACGAACCCTTGAATATGGCGGTCGCCCTTGCCAAATGGCACTTCGACCCGCATCCCTGTCTCAATGGCGGCTTGTAATTCTGATGGGATCAGATAGGTAAAAGGCTGATCGGTCTGCATCGTGGGAACATCCACGATCACTTCTGCTATGTACGCCATTTCTTCTCCTCCTTTTAGGTTCTATTTTACTAAATGGGTGGGGGTTTGTCTGTACCCCTTACAAAAATTTAACCATCATCATTCAAAAGAAAAAGCCAGAACACAGGCGTGCTCTAGCTTGCTTTTGTCTATAGCTTTTGTTCGTCGCGGATACGCGCTTCTAATTCTTTTTGTTCTTGGTCTTTTTGCGCTTTGCGCTCTTCTTGTTCCATTTTCAAGCGGGCCCGTTTGATTTCTGGATGCGGATCATTAACGACTAATTCCGCTTCGATTTCTTCAAGCGCTTGACCCACGCTTTTCACTGAATCAAAGTTTTCTAGTGTTGCTTGCGCACCGGCATCAAGTTCATGCGCCCGTTTGCTTGCTAAGATCACTAATGAATATTTTGAATTGACACGATCCAACAAAGAATCGATTGAAGGTTTTAACATCATATTTCTTACAGCTCCTCTAACATTTTGATATAGGTTCCGATCACTCGGTCAACGCGAAAATGTTCACTTGAAATAATTTCGCGAATTCGTTGGACTGCCTTAGGTACTTCATCATTGACAACGGCATAATCATACAAAGCCATCATTTCGATTTCTTCACGGGCGACACGCATCCGTTCATCGATCACTTCGGCAGAGTCGGTTCCTCTTCCTGTAATACGAGAGCGTAATTCTGCCAGATCAGGTGGCGTCAGAAAAATAAACACACCATCGGGAACTTTGTCTTTTACTTGTTTTGCCCCTTGCACTTCGATCTCTAAAAACACATCTTTTCCTTGATCCAGTGTCTGTTGGACATAAGATAATGGGGTGCCATAATAATTGCCGACATATTCGGCGTATTCCAGCATTTCACCGGCTTCGATCAAGGCTTCAAATTCTTCCCGCGTGCGGAAATAGTAATCGACCCCTTCCACTTCCCCCTCGCGTTTTTGACGAGTGGTCATTGAAACGGAATATTGAAAATCGTTGTCGTCACTCTCAAAAATTGCTTTGCGCACGGTCCCTTTCCCTACTCCGGAAGGTCCTGATAAAACTATAAGTAATCCTCGCTCTGACATAATGACGTCCTTTCACTGACATTTGCTTAACGTCTATTTTGCACTTTTTTTCAGCAACTTTCAAGAACTACTTTATTATAATGGGAATTTCATGAAATTGCTAGTCTACACTTCGGCTGCTTTCTTAAAAGCCCATGTTGCTTAAGGTATTGATGACCCCTGCTAATTCGTCTTTGGCGGTGATCGCTTTTTCGGTAGGATCCGTCACTTCTTGGCAATCGATACGCACGATGTACCGACGATTTAAAGAAACAGCTACGCCATCAACTAGTAGATGAAGAAAATCCGGCTCGATGGCTACGCAGGCATCTTCCCATGCAGAGAAATTCTCTTTGTCAGAGGGAATACTGCGCTTGATGACATTTTTTCCGCTTAGTTCGTGAAAGGTGATATCGTAATATTTCATTGGTTCATTCCTCCTACTCGATGTTTTGAACTTGTTCTCTGATTTTTTCAATGATCGTCTTCATTTGGACGACACTGTTTTTGATTTGGATCGGACTCGATTTTGAGCCAATCGTATTGACTTCCCGGTTCATCTCTTGGATCAAGAAATCCAGCTCTCGACCTATTGGTGTCTCGGCTGCCAGCAGTTCCGTCATCGTCGTTAAATGGATACTTAAACGATCCAGTTCTTCGTGGATATCGCCGCGTTCCAATAAAATCGCCAACTCTGTCAGTAAACGATCGCGATCGACTTCTTCCCCTAGATAGGCAGTCAGTTTCTTTTCAAAGCGTTCTTGGTAGTCCGCCTCATAGAGGGTCACGAATTGTTTGAGTTCTGTCAGTTTTTCCTGCAGCTGTCGCTGGTTTTCTTGTAAGATCTGCAGAATGCCTTGCCCTTCCACCCAGCGGCTTTGGTCGATCGCTGCCAACGCTTGGTCTAATGCTTCCATCACGCCATCGGCCAAGGTGCTTTCTTCTGGCTCTTGATCAGAGATCGTTAGAAAAGCCTCATGGAGCAGGAATTGTTCCAGCAATGCTGCTTTTGGCAGCTCTGGCAGGTCAAAACGGTCTTTGGCTTCGGTATCGATCTCCTGCATGAAACGTTCCAGTAGGTCCCATTGGATCTCGATCTGTTTCGTATTTGCGGTTTTTTCTTTTAAAGTCACATACAATTCGATCCGTCCTCGCTGGAGGGTCTGCTTGATCGACTGCCGTAAAGCACCTTCTAGAGGATTCAATTGTTTGGGCATTCGCAGCTGCAGGTCCAAAAAGCGCTGATTGACACTTTTGATCTCAATTTCGATCTGCACATCTGGCGTTTCTGCACTGCCTTTGCCAAAACCAGTCATACTTTTCATTTGATCACTCCTCACCCTTTTGCTTTCTTACATGGAAAGCAAGGCTTTTTTAAGTTCTGCAAATTCTTCATTGGATAAGGTGACGCCTTTGCCCATCTTCTCGTGCTCTGGGCCCCAATCTCTCAGATCAAATTTTGGCGGACGCCCATTCCAGCTCACCAAATTCAATTCTTTGCGCCAGCCTCTTTGATTTTCCGAAAGCACGGCGATCTCTTCAACGATTTCATACGAAAATTTATCCATTTTCTGCTCCTTTCAAAAGATAGTGACTATACGCTGCCATCAAAGCAGTCAGCGGGTAACGCCGACGAATCTGCTGAAGGGCGGGCAGATTCAATTGCTGCGTCCGATAAAAAAAGAAAAAGCGGTTTTGCTCGGACAAGACAAAAAAACGGTCGCGATAATAACTCAGCCACTCGGTGATCGACCAGGCATCGGCTTCTTCCACTGCCTTTAGCGCAATTTTTTCAGCTAAAGCCGTTAGCATCGTTTCCTGCTCATAAATCACCGTAGGCGCTAGATACAATACTTTCGCGGTACACTCTATCAGTATACGCCCCCACTGCTCAAATGGCACATCCTGTTGATAGAATTTACGCATTTTTTTCCAAAATTCTTTTTTCTTTAGTTCCTGATAAAGCAGCGGGTCTGTCTGGCGCAGCTCTTTCAAAAAGCCCCGCCATAACGGCTGAAAATCAACCGTCTTTTCAAAGGTATACCAATGGCCTTGGTATTTGCCGAACACTTTCAAGGTTTCCAAATAGCCTAAGGTCATATTATCCAGCGAACGCTGGGCATCAAAAACCAAAAAGCTGCCTAAGGACCAAGGAGACCCCAACGAAAGCTGCGCGGTTTCTTCCGTCACAACCGTCCTTTTATTGATGCCGGGTCCTTGGACATCCACGGTGATACATTCCGTTGCCCCTTGCTGGAGAGCGACATCGATGGGCAGGTTATTGCGATAGCCGCCATCGATATAATAGGCGTCGTTAATTTTTTGCGCCTGCATCGCTGGATAAAATGAGGCGGATGCCAACAACCAATGCAGATTTTCCTCAACTGCGGATGGATCAAAGGCATAGATCGTCTCCTTGAAGTCGGGCAGACGAGTCGTACAGATCAGCAAATGACAAGCAGTTTGGCTGAATTTTTCTTGATCAAAGGTCTTTTGCAAAAGCTTTGCCAAGGGTTCGGTACTGGCGCCGTTGCTTTTGACCGCTTCGCGGACCAGCGAGTTGGCTTGATTCATCAAATCCCGCAGCGTTTGGGCTCGTACCGAAGCAAGCGGATAGTGCAATACTTGTTCGCTGGAGATATTTGCCCATAAATCGACGGCCGCTTCCACATCGTTCATTAAAATCAAGGCACCATTCAACGCACCGACGGAAGTTCCCGTGATCCATTCAAAGGTGATGCCCCGTTCTTGCAGCGCTTGCCAAACCCCGATTTGATACGCCCCATGAGCACCGCCACCGCCTAAAACCAGCGCCGTCTGATAAGCTAGCGCTTTTTGATACCCTTGAGGGACCTCCTGATACCCTTGCTGGATAAACCACTCAGCCAAGGGGGTCCGATGAGGGAGCTGCCACAAGACGGCTGCTACAAAACGACTGCGGGCAAAGCTTTCTGTCACAGCTAGCAGTTGTTTCCAAGTAAACTCGGCGGCTGCTTCCACCAGCAGATTGGTGATAGTCAGTGTCTTTTGGTCAAAATCAAACTGCCCGGCAAGGTAAAAGCGGCCATAACGGCTGTCGATCTGCCAGCCCTGCTGCGACATGTCGGCAAGAAAGGCTCGTCGCGCTTTTGAGTGCGACTCAAAAAAGGAAAAGACCAGTCGGCTTTCTTGAAACCCTGCCCTTTGTGCAAGAAAATCGATCGAAGTCAGTTTTTTCACTTTCATCAAGACGCCTCCTTAAGCAAAAAAGAATAGACGAATGACACGCCGGCTGCCGTACCACTCGAGCTATTCTTTTGATTAAAATGTTCGTTGTGCCATGTTGAATGCTGCCAACATCTCATCCGTGGCTTCATCGACTGGCGTCACAGATTCCAAATCACCTTGGATCACACGACGGGTGACACCGCCCATTTCGCCACAGGTGATCAGCGTGATCATTTTGCGGCCTTCTACTTCGTCAAGCAAATAGACATCGGTCGGATCGACCCGCACAGAAGAAGTCGCGGTATACGTGTAAATATTTTCCAGATCGGTCACATAGATAGCCGCCCCGATGGCGACATCATCCAATGGTGTAAACAAAAGATCTGGCGATTGGGCGCGATGGCTAGCCAACGCGTAATTGCCTTCCCCCATTTTTTGGGTGGGACTTAACGTACCAGCACCATACAGCAAGGCCTCGTTGGCCAAGCCTTTAAAAATCGGTAGATTGATCCCAACACTGGGAACCGCCACGCCGCCGATCACTGGCAAAGCTTTGTTGCTCAGCTGCGCCCGTAAGACTGCTTCTGAACTCGCCGGCTCCACGGCATCAAAATCAAAGGTCGCTTCCGCTTCCATGTTTTTTTCCACATCACTACGATCAATGGTGCCGACTGCGTAAGCTTCACCCGTTTGTTTAATAAAATAATTTTTGATTTGATTATTAAAAATCAAGGCTAAACCAATCAATAACAGCAAAAGCAAAAAGAGATTGCTCAGCCAATTGGAAAGTCTACTTTTCTTTTTTCTCATAGGTTCTCGTCTCCATTAGTTTCTTCTTTTATCATACCAAAATCCTCATAAAGACGCCAATTTGGGCAATTTTTTTTACGAAAAGACAAGATTTGCCTTTTTTTGTCGAAAAAGGGAACTTAAAAATTGTTTTTTCTGTTATTTTGTAATATAACTTTAAACGAAAAGATACAAGCAATTTTCAGCGCTTTGTTGTAGAATGAACTTAGTAGATAGGAGGGATCGATCGGCATGTCTAACACGATTTACGTACATATTGATACAACCAGCAATGCCGTCTTGACCCGCGGGCTTGCCCCCCAAGATTTTAACAAGAGCATTGTCCATCAGCCCAAGAATCTGCTCTTGCTTGATCCTTCCAGTGATTTCGGCGAATTCGACGGTCATACGGGCTTAAAAGTTATTCGTGGAATGGAAGATGTCCAACTGTTTTTTCAGCAGATCAACAAAGGTCGCATTGCCGAAGAAATGAAGTGGATCGATTTTAATGATTACGAGATGGTCAAAGAATTGACGCCTTTAGAGATCTCCGAATTGTTATATTTTGGCCACATGAAGACACACCTCCACTCCCCTTTCTTTTACAAACTGCAAAATAACTTTGTTTTCTTTGACTTAAAAGATGCACGTTCCCGTGTTTATTATCGCTATTTAGATGAATATTACCGGATCTTGGCGGATCGGATCACCCGCATCGTCTTAGAAAAAATCAATGATCGCCTCTCCTTTTTTAAAAAAGCAACACCGGTTGAAAAGCTCGATTTTAATTTGCTGAAAGAATTGCGGGGAATCATGCAAGAAGGCATCGTCTTCTGTCTGACACAAGAGCAACTGATCGATAAAACTTATACGATCCCGATCTATCTGTCAGAAGATGCTGGCTTGAAAAGCACATTGGTCAATCAAAAAGAGTTAGATCAAATTGCAGTTTTGCGCTACTCAGCCAGCAAAAAAAGCTGGTCGTTGGAAATCGACCAAGAAGATTTGGCTTTTGGCTTTTTCGACAAAAAAATGTCTTGATGCTTCTCTTTTTCAAAGAGCATCAAGACATTTTTTATGATTTCATTTCTAAAACTAAGC
Organism: Enterococcus sp. S53; assembly: GCF_016516865.1. NCBI lineage: Bacteria > Bacillati > Bacillota > Bacilli > Lactobacillales > Enterococcaceae > Enterococcus > Enterococcus sp. S53. The sequence goes on along the minus strand of NZ_JACVUH010000008.1, from coordinate 25,683 downwards.
TTTAGGCACAAATAATTTTGGAGCGGCCTTGACTAAGAGACCTAATACGACCCCTACATAAACGATATTGATGATGACCGATGACCCATTAAAGATCAAGGAATACAGATACGGACTTTGTCCTGGCGGTGCGTACATTCCCCAGACAAAAACCCCTGCCCAATAATGCCAAAACCAACGGCTAATCACCGCCACGATGCCCCCTAAGACGACATACCACGTAACGTTTTTGCTGTTTTGACGGATCGCTTGCTGGATTTTATTAGCAAACATGCCGCCCATCCCACCAAAAGCAAAGGCAAAGGGATATTCAAAGATGATCTGTGGAACGGTGATAAAGTTACGCATCGCACTACCAATCAAAATATTCAGCAAGCCCCACATAAATCCCGCCGTCATTCCCGGCAGCACCCCGCGACGATACGAATACAAGACCAAGGGCACGAGCCCTAGAGACAAGTCGATACTGGAATTGGCTGTCTGGATCGGGATATACGACAAGACGACCCCGATCGCAGCAATCATCGTTCCTTCCGTCCACACTTGCAGCGACATTTTTCGTTTCAAAAAAACTCCTCCTTTAGAATCATCACAATTCACAAAGGAGAAGTGTTAGACACTTCAACTCGTCACAATTCCTACGTTCGCATGATCGAAACAGGTACGAAGGGTTTAGAGTACTCTCATTCTCAGCCTTTGCAGACTCCCCTTTGTGATTAGATTCTATTTTATTTTTTGCTTGCGTTTCGCAAGTCACTTTCAAGAATACCATAAATTGATGAAAAGAAACATGACTGCGATCGTTTTTTCTAAAAACATCCTGAAACTCCTCAGAAAAAAACAGCCAATGAGGGGCTAAAGACCGACCATTGGCTGTTTTTCTCATGCATATGAGACACGATTAAATTGATAATTTTGATTCAAACAGTGGACTTACTGGTTTGTTCTCATGGATTCGTTTGATCGCTTCGCCCATCAAGGCACCGACACTGATCTCATCGATTTTTTTCGACTTGCGGTCTTCTGGCAAGTGAATCGAATCTGTCACAACTAGATGCTCAATGGCCGAATCTTCGATCCGTTCCAAGGCAGGTCCTGACAAGACAGGGTGAGTACATGAGGCGTAAACACTTTTAGCTCCTGCTTGTTTCAACGCGTTCGCAGCCAATGTGATGGTACCCGCAGTATCGATCATATCGTCGATCAAGACACAAGTTTTGCCTTCAACATGACCAATGATATTCATGACTTCCGCTACGTTGGCTTTCGGACGACGTTTGTCGATGATCGCGATTGGTGACTTAAGAAACTCAGCTAATTTGCGGGCACGAGTCACGCCCCCGTGGTCTGGTGAAACAACGACGACATCATCGCCTTGAATGCCTCTTTCCAAGAAGTAGTTGGCGATCAATGGTGCACCCATCAAGTGGTCAACGGGGATATCAAAGAACCCTTGAATCTGTGAGGCATGCAAATCCAGTGTAACCATGCGGTTCGCACCGGCTTTTTCGATCATGTTTGCTACAAGTTTTGCGGTGATTGGTTCTCTTGATCGCGCTTTGCGGTCTTGTCTTGCATAACCATAATAAGGCATTACTACATTGATCGTCTTCGCACTGGCGCGCTTCAAAGCATCGATCATGATCAGCAATTCCATTAGGTTATCGTTTACAGGGCTGCTGGTTGATTGAATCACGTAGACGTGGGCACCACGAATACTTTCTTCAATATTCACTTGGATTTCACCATCGCTAAATTGTTTGACTGAACACTTACCTAATTCAACACCTACTGCAGCTGCGATTTTTTCCGCCAAAGGACGATTTGAGTTCAGAGAAAAAATCTTCAATCTTGGATCAAAATAATGATTTGACATGAGAACCTCCACTTTCTTTGCGTTCATCTAGAAAAAAATGACTCCTTTTTACTAGAATCTTCTTCCTAATAAATAGTAGTCATTTTTCCTTAAGAAATCAAGTCATTTCGCTATTTCTAATTTAGATAAGGCAACTTTTTCGCGTAATCCGCTTTATTTTCCTGACGGGCGCGGGCAATCGCCATACTGTGTTTAGGAACATCTTTGGTGATCGTTGAGCCAGCAGCGATCATCGTTTCCTCTTCGATGGTTAATGGCGCAACTAGATTGGAGCCAGAGCCGATAAAGCAATTGTCGCCGACAGTCGTTTTGAATTTGCTCTTGCCGTCATAATTAACAAAGACTACGCCGCAGCCGACATTGATGTTTTTGCCTAAGGTCGCATCGCCAACATAAGACAAGTGTCCGACTTTGGTGCCTTCACCAATCGTCGCATTTTTGACCTCCACAAAGTTACCGATATGGGCATGGGCCAAAATTTCCGCATGGGGACGAAGATGGGCATTAGGACCGACATCGGCGCCATCATGGATGATGCTCTCCTCGATCGTCGATGCCTTGATCGTCACTTGGTTGCCGATCTTGCTGTCTTCAATTTCAGAAGCTGCCGTAATGACACAATCTTCTCCGATCGTCGTCTTCCCTTTGATGATCACACCGGCTTCGATCAAGGTATCTGAACCGATCACAACGCCTTCGTCGATATAAGTCGTCGCCGGGTCGATCAAGGTCACGCCATTTTGCATGTGCTGACGATTGATCCGCTGGCGCATCAAGCGATTGGCTTCGGCTAAGGCGATGCGGTCGTTGACCCCTAAAGATTCATGGAAATCTTCGGTTTGATAAGCAGCGATGATTTTGCCGTCTTCCTTTAAGATCTCGATAATATCAGTCAAGTAGTACTCCCCTTGGGCATTGTCCGTATCTAATTTTGCCAAGGCGTCAAATAACAATTCATTGTCAAAGCAATACGTGCCTGTATTGATTTCTTGGATCAGTGCTTCTTCGGTCGACGCATCTTTTTGCTCGACGATTTTTTCCACGATGCCGACATGATCCCGTACGATCCGGCCATAGCCCGTTGGGTCTGCCGCTTGTGCCGTCAAGATCGTTGCCGATGCATTTTTCCCTTGATGGTAATCGAACAAGTTATTCAAGGTTTCCGTCGTCAATAACGGCGTATCCCCACTAATTACTAAGGTGGTGCCTTTTTTGCCTTTTAAAAATGATTCGGCTTGAACGACAGCGTGACCGGTACCTAATTGTTCGGCTTGTAAGGCATAATTGGTGCGATCCCCCAGTTGCTCTTTAACCATTTCCGCCCCGTGACCAACGATCGTCACGATCTCTTCAGGATTTGTTTCCACCACTCGGTTCATGATGTGCTCCACCATTGGTTTGCCACAAACCGGATGTAACACTTTATATAACTTCGATTTCATGCGCGTGCCTTTTCCAGCCGCTAAAATTATTGCAAAACGTGCGTCCACGTATTCCACTCCTATCAATCTGAAGGATTTTTGTTCATTGAATTTCCTATAAACAGTTTAGCCCAAGTACTTGTAAATTTCAACGATTTAAGGAATCGCCACCTAGACCAATCAAAAAAAGACTGGCAGCCGCCGTTTTAAAAACAGCTGCTTGCGCCAGTCTAAGAGCCACAATAATCAGGCTTTTTTCTCAAAGTAATTTCCCGGTACTACCGAGATCGTTTTGGTCTGGGTATCGACATCTTCAACATAAAGCAGAGAGCTGTAATCGCTGATGGCCCGCTTGCCTTTGAATTTCGTTTCGGCAAAAACCGTAATACCGACTAATTCGGCCTCAAATTCTTCAATCAAGCTCTTCATCCCATTGACCGTGCCGCCGCCTTTCATAAAGTCATCGACCACCAATACTCTAGAGCCGCGCTTTAAGCTGCGTTTGGATAATTCCATTTTTTCGATGCGCTCTGAAGAACCAGAGACATAATTGACACTCACGGTCGAGCCTTCAGTGATCTTGGAATCACGACGCACGATCACGAAGGGAACATTCAAGTAGTAAGAGACTGCTTGAGCGATCGGCACTCCTTTAGTAGCAACGGTCATCACCGCATCGATTTGTTCGCCTAAATATTTGGAAGCGATGATGCGGCCGACTTGGCGCAGCAATTCCGGTTCGCCTAATAAGTCAGATAGATAGACGTAGCCGCCAGGCAACAAACGGTCTTGCTCAGACAGGCGTTCTGCTAGCCCTTCGACGTACGCATACGCTTCTTCTTCAGAAATTTCAGGCACAAAAAAAACACCGCCAGCAGCGCCTGGCACGGTATCAAGAATGCCTGTTCCTCGTTCTTTAAAGGTCTTTTTGATAATAGATAAATCTTCGCTAATCGATGATTTTGCAGAGGCATATCGTTTAGAAAAGAAGGACAATGAAATCAATTCATGGGGATGATTCAACAAATAATGTGTCATATCGATCAGTCGTTCACTTCGACGTATTTTCACACCGGACAACTCCTTTAGTTTATTCGCCTTATTATAAGGCTTTTTCGGGATAAATGCGAGCATTATCTGAAATATTGCTTATATTGTTCGGTTTTGATTAGAGTTTAAAAAAAAGAAACGAAAATTCTTCGTTTCTTTTTCATAAAGCCCTTTATTTGAGGCGCTGTTTTCGTTGCACGAGGATCACGATGCGTTTGATCAAATTGATCACTAAGAAAAGAGCGATAAAAACCAGCGTGATCGTCGCTCCCGGTGGTGTGTCCAAATAAAAGGAACTGGTCAAACCAGACATCATCCCAATCATGCCGATCACGACACTGATCAAAATCACCGCGTTGAAGCTTTTGCCTAAACGCATACTGATGGCAGCTGGTAAAACCATGATCGCAGAGATCAGCAATGCGCCCGCAATCGGGATCATCATAGCGATTGCCACCCCCGTCAAGACATTAAAGAGCATCGACATCACTCGCACAGGCAAGCCATCGACATGGGCGGTATCTTCATCAAAGGTCAAAATGTACATGGGCCGTTTGAATAAGAAAAATAAAGCAAAAACGACTAAAAACAAAAAGCCTAAGATCCAGACTTGTTCTTGTGTGATCGTAACGATCGACCCAAACAAATACGATTGGATACTCGTTGCGGAGTTCCCACCGCTAAGGTTCATCAAGACGAGGGCTAACGCTAAGCCACCGGACATCAAAATGGCGATCGAGATCTCTGAATAACTGCGGTACAGCGTTCGCAAATATTCCAAAATGATTGCGGCAATGACTACGATCAATAGCGTCGTCAAACTGGGATTTAGATTTAGAAAGAAGCCTAGTGCCACCCCTGCTAAAGAGACATGGGACAGCGTATCAGCCATCAATGACTGTCGTCGAATCACCAGAAAGACCCCCAGCATCGGTGCGATACCGGCAATAAAAATCGCCGCAAGAAAAGCTCTTCTCATGAATTCATATGAAAGCAGCGCCATGGTGAATCCTCCTTCCGCACTAAACGGATCTGACGGTCCGCATATTCTTTGATATCTTCGTGATCATGGGTGATCATCAAAATCGACTTGCCATGGTCATGAGCATTGTGTCGCAGCAGTTCATAAAACAGATTGCGGGATTGTTCATCCATCCCCGTGGTTGGTTCATCTAAAATAAATAAATCAGGATCCGTGGCAAAGACCCGTGCCAAGCTGATCCGTTGTTTTTGGCCACCGGACAACTCACCGATCCGTTTATTACGCACGTCCCACATCCCGACGGCATCTAATGCACGGCGGACATGTTCATGGTCTCGTTTCGTCAGTCGCTTGAACCAGCGGTCTCTTGGGTAGCGGCCTGATTGGACCAATTCCAAAACGGTGCTGGGGAACCCGACATTAAAGGAAGCAATCTGCTGAGGAATGTAGCCGATGCTTAATTTTTCACCAGCGGCATTCTTGGTCGCCAAGGTGACTGCTCCTTTAGAAGGTTTCAACAAACCAAGGGTTGCTTTGATCAAAGTAGATTTTGCCGCCCCATTTTCGCCGGTCAAAATCACGAATTCGCCGTCTTCAACAAAGTAAGAAATGTCTTCCAAGACGGGCTCATCGTCATAATAAAAGGTCAAATCTTTTACATCGATATAACGCACGCAGGCGCCTCCTTAGTGAATACTTTTTTGTAATGCTGCCAAATTGTCTTCCATTACAGACAGGTATGTTTCGCCGTTATCCATCTGCGCTTGCGTCAAGCTTTCTAATGGATTCAAGACCGCCAGCTCCACTCCTGTTTCAGAGGCTAAGGTCTCAGCCACCTTCGATGACGCGTTTTCTTCAAAATAGATAACTTTGACTTGCTTTTCTTCTACATATTCTTTCAGCTCAGCCAAACGACTTGGCGTTGGTTCTTGATCGGGTGAAATGCCCGAAATCGATTCTTCGACTAAATTATACTGCCGTGCCAAATAGCCAAAGGCTGCGTGCTGCGTAACGAAGGTCCGCTGAGTCGCATCCTTTAACGCCGCTTGGTAGGCTTCATCTAAAGCAGAAAGTTTTTCGATATAGGCAGCCGCATTTTCCGTGAAGGTTGCCTTTTGCTCAGGAAACTTCGCAATCAGGTCATCGCGGATCGTTTCTACTTCTTGGATCGCTAAGACTGGATCGGTCCAAACATGAGGGTCATACGTATGATCATGGCCTTCATGGCTGTCTTCATCCTCGTGACCATGCTCTTCCTCTGTGCCTTCCACCAACTGAATGTTTTTGACCGCTTCAATCACTGCTGTTTGCTCAGGATCGACGGAATCCGTCAAACTAGCAACCCAAGTTTCTAGCTCAGGACTATTGTAGACAAAGGCATCTGCATCCATGATTTTGGTCATATCTTTGGCACTTGGCTCATAGTCATGAGGCTCGGTTCCTGCAGGGATCAACAAGGAGACCTCTGCTGCATCGCCTACAACTTCTTTCGTAAATTCGTACATTGGATAAAACGTCGTGACGATCGACAGCTTCTCGGTGTCACTCGATTGACTTGTCGCTTCTTGCTGCCCACAAGCGCCAAGAAGCACGCCCCCTAAAAGGAGTGCTATAGTAAGTAAGATTTTTTTCATCGGGATTTCCCCTTCCATTTGCTGGCTCTTCTTTTTATTTTAAAACGGAACAACTCCGTTTTGTTAGCAAAAGTTACTCTATCAAATGATTTCCGGTTCGTCAAGACAAATCGTACGTTTTACGATTTAAAACTTTTATTTCGAGATAAATCGGAAAACATAGGAGATAACGTTCATTTGAAGCGGATTCTTCTCTCAGAAACTTAGTTATATTTTACACCATTCGCCATGCGCCCCTACTGTGTCAGCTTGAAAAATTAGAGAGTATGTAGGATAATGATCTAAAAGCACTTGGAGGAAACGAAGATGAACGAATTTGTAACTGTGCCGCCAACTGTAACCAACAGTGAACTGCTGAATCGAATCGATTTACCGGAAGATCCTGCATCGCAACAAACCGAAGAAATCCGCAAAGCGATCGACAAATCATTGTACGAAGAAGACAAAAAGAAAAAATCCGCAAAGCAGCAGCACCAAAAAGAATAGCCTTTGCTTTACGTAAAGATTCAGACCCCGACGCCTTTTTTTCGTCGGGGTCTTTTCTGTAAGGCAGCTTCTAGATGCTTCCTCCCTACCTCAGCTGCCTTATTCTTTACTATTGAACTGGATTTTATAGAAGGAATGCAAAAAAACACAGGCGAATCCTGCCTGTGTCCTTGACTCATTCATTTCAATGTACGTACAAGATAAACCTCGTCACAGAACCCTTTTAAGGCATTGTAGACCCGCAGTGCCCGTGAATATTTTTGACAAAGAGCAAAAACAGTCGGTCCGCTGCCGGTCATCAAGGCAACATCGGCACCATATTTCATCATGCGATCTTTGATCTGTTGGACGATCGGATATTTTGGGATCGTGATGGCTTCTAGGCTATTGCCCATGGCAGCGATCATAGCCGAGTAGTCTTCGGCTAAGACGGCGGCAGACAATGCTGCGATATCTGGATGGTGCAGTTGGTCTAGCTCGACTTCTTGAAAGATTTTCCCCGTTGAAACACTCAGACGAGGTTTGACTAAGATGACCCAACATTGCGGCATCGGCCGCAGCGGCGTCACCAGCTCCCCTTTTCCTGCAATATGAGCAGTGGTCCCATACAGACAATAGGGAACATCGGTACCAACTTCCATACCAATATCGATCAGCTCTGCCATGGAAAGATCCAAGTCCCAAAGGCGAACCATCCCCCGCAACGCTGCCGCACAATCCGTACTGCCACCACCTAACCCAGCTGCCACCGGGATATTCTTGGTGATGCGAATGCGGATGCCTTTTTTGATACCATAGCGTTTTTTTAAAATACTGGCGGCCTGATAGACATTATTGCGTTTATCGATTGGTAAAAAAGCTTTGTTGGTTTCTACAATGATCTTATCTTCTGCTATCTCTTCCATTATCAGACGGTCGGCTAGATCAACACTAGACATCACCATTTCCAACTCATGGTAACCGTCTGTTCTTTTCTCTAACACATCGAGACCGAGGTTGATCTTAGCTGGCGCTTTTTCAATAATCTCCATCTTCATTCATCCAATCATCTGATAGTTATTTAGTTCTATCATAGCAGATTCTTATAAGATAGTTGAGTGATTTCTCTTGTTTTTGTGATTGTTGCCATTTTGGTTGCCCTTTGGCTTGGTTCCTCGTAAAATAGAGGTACCAACTCAATAGATAAAAGAAAGCGGGGGAACCACATGGCAAATTTGATTCCAAGAGATTTAGCAGGCGGCGAAGAACTATTAGGCAAATTAATGAACAGTTTTTGGCAAGAACGGCAAATGAACACGGACATTAAAGAGTACGAAGACAAGTATCTCGTTCAAGCAGATTTACCCGGCATCAAGAAAGAAAACATCCGCGTCAGTTACGTCAACAATACCTTGACGATTTCAGCGGCTCAAACAGAGACCACTGAAACCGAGGATGATTTCGGACATTATTTGCGCAAAGAACGCTCTAGCAGTGCCTATCAACGGACCTTCACCATCACAGACATTGATGAAGAGTCCATTAAAGCAGTGTTTGAAGACGGCGTTTTGACCCTGACCTTACCGAAAGCTAGCTACAAAGACGCACCCGCAAAAAATATTCCGATCGAATAACCGAGATACCAAAAAGGCAGTCCCTTCAGAGAACGCTCTGGGGGGAACTGCCTTTTCTTATTTGCGTGCTTGTCGTCGATATGCCTGTCTTGAGGTCTGTGGTTCTTCTTCGGAGACCTCTTTTTTGACGTACAATTTCAAACTGTACGGTTCATGGTATTTGACATCGTTTTTGACAAAATCACCGCCAGTGATAAATAAGCCCACTGGCTCTAAAGGTTGCTTGCCGGTCCATTGAATCGTGCCGACTTTCGTCATCTCCGTGTAGCTGGTCCCGATCTGCAATACGTACACGTTTTTCCCTTGCTGTTTGACAAAATAGTAAGGGTACAAGGTATTTTTCGGAATCGTAAAGCCGTTGGATGACGGTTTAATCGCCAATTCTTCTTGAGCGATCAAAGTCTGCAAATGATTCGCCAATACTAGCTGATAGTCTTCTTCAAAATCGATCACTGCTTTTTCAGTCGTCAAACGATCAATGTCGGTGGTGCTGATAGTTTCCCCTTCAATATTGAAGACTTCATCCGGCAAGACTTTGACAAAGGTCTGAGTGACATCGAACTTCAGGTTTTTATTCAAGAAATAATAGAAGATATTCAGTACCCAGAAATAGACTAAGACCAAAAAGCCGATCGTATAAAGGATCGCTTGAAAATAGTTTTGGTTCGCAAACATTCCATAGACGATCCGCAAAATATACGCCGTTGGAATGATACTGAGGATGGTATAGGCGCGATTCAAGTATTTTGGACTGATGTCAAGATAGCCCAAAAATTTGTGGATGCCGTTGATTAAATCTAAAATAAGCGTCATTTTCTCACCTACTCATTTCCTTGATTCTCATCCATGATCACTTGCTGATCTGGCGTGGTTTCTTCACTTGAAGAAGGCGTTTCTTGATTGTTTTCCGGTGTCGTCGGTGAAACACTCTCATCGCTTGATGGTGTCGTTTCTGTCGGCACCGAAGAAGACGGGGTCGTTTCTGGTGTTACTACTTCACTGCTGGATGACGGTGTTGTCTGCTGGTCATCGTTCGTCGGTTGTGAGTCCATACTAGCAGGTGTTTGATTTTGACTGTCTTCCGTTATCGAAGACGGTGTGCTTTCACTTGGTGCTTGTTCGGTCGTTTCTGTCGTTTCCGTCGCACGACTTGGTTGGCGATAACTGCCTGAATTCACCACGCCGGTAGCAGTGGCAATGATCGTTGATATCGTTAAAAGTGCAATTGGTTTTAAAATAGGCGGGACTTTTCGCATGATTCTCATCCTTTTCTTACCCGATTCTGCCCATCTGCAGTCTCGGTTCCTTCAGCCTCTTCTTACCTTTATAATCGTTTCTGACAAAAGGGTCAAGATTCCCGAGGCTTCTGTCGCAGGATTTAAAAAAAACTAAACATGTAACTGTTTTCACAAAAAATAACGACGACAGTTGCCGCCGCTACACAAGGTATTCATAAAACTTTTCAAAGGTCAGTTGCAACGTGCCATGGTAATCCCGTAAAAGGGCGGGCAATGCGATCACTTCTTCATGTTGGATCGGGGCATCGATTTGGATCACCGCTTCTTCTTCATCCAGATAATAAGAACTAAACAGTTCATCATCAGCGACTTCTTCTAGCTGATTGGTCAGCTCTTCATAAAACTTTTCTACGATCGGTTCTGCCAACTCATCAAAGACCGGCTGCAAGGCTGCCTCTACAGCTGGAAAAGGCTGTGCGAGTAATTGCTGTCCGCTGAGAGAACGACGGGTATTCTCATAGGTCAAATAAAGCAGGTCGAAATAATCCTCTTCTTCCCCGATCGCTTCTAGCGTCAAAAGGGCTTTTTCTACCAATGAAACCAAGGCCGAGGATACCTCTTGATGCATCACCGCATCGACTTTTTCAAATAGTTGCTGTTTCTCGATGACAAATGTTTCTTCCATAAAAGTGAATTCCGCTTTTTCAAAGCAAAGGGGGGTATCAGAGATAAATAGTTGGATCGTTGCCATGGCGTTGCCTTCTTTCTTTTTCAAGCTGCGGACAAAACAGATGATTTGTCAACAGCGAAAATCTTCGTTAGCATAAATAATAGCAGGTGAACAAATTGTTCATCAAGTAATAAGGAGGAGATCGAATGAGTAAAGTTGCTGTTATTGTCACTGATCTAGTTGAAGATGTTGAATTGACGTCACCCAAAGAAGCACTGGAAGCGGCCGGACATGAAGTAGTCGTTATTAGTAATGAAGGCACCGAGACCGTAAAAGGCAAACAAGGTGGAACGTTTCCCGTCGATGCGGCCATCGATACGATCGATCCCACCAGTTTTGATGCTTTGTTGATCCCAGGCGGTTTCTCCCCTGACCAATTACGGACCGATGAGCGCTATGTGTCATTGACGAAAGACTTTTTGACATCTGATCGTCCCGTCTTTGCCATTTGCCACGGCCCACAACTGTTTATCCAAACAGGACTGACGAAAGATTTGACCTTGACGGCTTATGATTCTGTGCGACCAGATTTAGCCTACGCAGGTGCCACCGTCAAAGATGAGCCCGTCGTGATCGACGAAACTTATCGGTTGATCACCAGTCGGAACCCAGATGACTTAGATGCCTTCAATCAAGCGATTACTGAGGCATTGAACTAACCGCGAATAAGACGTGGTTTCTTTGATAGAAAAAAAGCCGCCAGTTGCAGCGTTCGATCCTTCGTATCGATCGAGTTGCAGCTGAGCGGTTTTTTCTTGCGTAGCTTTTCAGTTTTCAGTTCATGGCTCGTTTCCTGTTACTCGTCAGAGGGCAAGTCAAAACCATCGAAAGTCTCGCCATCATAGTAGCGCAATAATTCTTCCGTCGATAATAAGGAAGACGTCATTTCTTCCTGCGCCTCATTGACCTCTCGAAGTTGGGCAAGGTAAGCCGCGTAGGCTTCTGCCAACTGCCGATAAACAGCTTGCCGCGAAGTTCCTTCCCCTTGGATCGTCGGCAATTCACGGATAAAGGCCCGATAGACGGGACGGTTTTCCTGCCATTCGATCGGCAACTCAATTACTTGAAGCTGGGCTTCTTCAAACCATCGTTCCATTGCTCTCCCTCATTTCTTTTCTTATTATCGTCAAGTTGGCAGCAAAGGTCAATCGGTGAGCAAAAAAATACAGAACAAGCGCTGAAAGAAATTGACCTATCCGCAAAAGCTCACTTGTTGGGCTAGCTTTTACGGATGCGGCAATTTATCTGCTTGCTCTGTGTGTTACTCGTTTTTATGCGGCAACATACGCATATTTTTCAATGTTTTGTCGGATCGTTTCAATCATGTCTTCATCTTGCAAGCCAGTGATTTCTGCAATGACTTCCGGTAGTGACTTTTCATCCAAAAGTGCTTGTAACTGTTGGCTTTGCTCATCTTCAGGGTCTTTGTAGTTGAAGATCATGCCGATCGTTTCATAGAGATGATCTGGCTGCATGTTGCGTTTTTCTAACTCAAGGACTGGTCGGATAAAGCGTTCTTCGGTCCCTAATTTGCGGACAGGCGTCCGTGCCACCCGAGTGATGGCATCGGAAATGTGTTTGTTTTTAAAGCGTTGGATGATTTTTTCGATATACCGTTCATGTTCTTCAGGATCAAAGGCCCATTTCTCAATTAAAAGCCGGCCAGTTTCTTCGAGAACGGATTTTAATTGGATCACCACTAAATGATCCTGCATCGCTTCATCAATCGTCTGATAGCCTTGGAGCGCGCCTGTGTACGCTACCGTGGCATGACCCGTATTGACACTGAATAGTTTCCGTTCAATATACGGTTCCAGATCCGCCACATAATGGACCCCTTGCAGATGGATCGAGGATTTCATCCCTGTCTCTTGGATCACCCATTCGCAGAAGGGTTCTACTTGAACGAATAAGGGATCATCATGGTGCTGCAGCGGTACGATGCGGTCCACCGCTGCATCTGGAAAACCAACCGTCGCTTCCAACGCTGACCAATCCGCAACGTATTTTTGCACTTCGCTTTTTAAAAAGGTCGATCCGCCGATCATATTCTCACAGGCGATCACATCAATGGCTGGCTTGTCTGGGTATTGCTGACGTGCTTCTAAGCCTTTGGCGATCAGCTCAGCGATATGCGGCAAAATGTTGGGACCAATGGCGGTCGTAAGGATATCTGCCTCGGCGATCGCTTGGATCACCGCTTCTGGTTCTTTGGCATTGTTCAATCCCGTCACATGCTCGATGTGGATCTGTTCTTGGGTCTCATCGGCTAATTCGATGGTATACCCTTGTCTTGCTTTTAAGGCGTCAATGATCGTTTCATTGACATCAATAAATGTGATTTCAAAGTTGTTGGCAGCCAATATCTCGCCGATAAAGCCGCGACCAATATTACCTGCACCAAAGTGAACTGCCTTCATGTCTTGTCTCCTCCTTAAATCCTTATGCCACGGTCAAACTTTGGGCGATTTCTTCTTTATCTAAGGCATCCGCCAATTCGACAACGTTATCGATATCGCTGCAAAAGAGGGCGATTTGTTGGACCAATTGCAGATGATCTTCTCCTTTGCCCGCGATGCCGAAAAGGACGGTGACGATTTTTTCTTCGTCCGCGGTACCGAAATTCACGCCATCCGGCACTTGTACGATACAGATACCTGATTTTTTGACGTATTTTTTGGCTTCATCCGTACCGTGAGGAATCGCAATAAAGTTCCCCATATAGACTGAGAGCATCTCGTCACGCTCAAGCATGGCTTCGACGTATTCTTTTTCCACACAGCCTGCCGCCAGCAATTTTTCGCCGCAGTAACGAATGGCTTCTTCTTTGGTCGCAAATTGTTTGTTCAATTCAATCATGTCTTTTTCTAATACTTGCATTCGGCTCATCCTTTCTTAATTCGCTGCTTTGATCGATGCTACGATCCGTTGATAGTTCGTCGTTCCCATCAAATTATTGACAGATAGGTGGATCGCTTCTGGCGCTGAGGTTTGCGCTTGCGGCGTTAGGGCTTCTTTTGTGATCACCAGTGAAGAGGCGTTGGCATGGAGATCATTGATATGGCTTTTTCTGATTGGCATCGTCAGAGCTTCTTTGGCTAAAAGATCTTGGAAGACTTTCTGAGCCATCGTTGCCGAACCTTTGCGATCATCGTGGGCCAAAATGATTTCACTGACTTGCTTAAGGTCATTGGCGGAAGGAACATCTGCCTGGTTGCCTGCTTCAGACGTTTTTTCTGACTCCCCCGCTGTCTTAGTCCCTGACAATGTGGCTACGATTTCATCGTACCGTGGAGAGTTCAGGAAATTTTCAACCGCGACGAAGGTCGCATTTGGCGCTTTTTGTTTGGCACGTTCTTGCAATTCTTCTTGAGTGACGATCAGCGTATTGGCATCGTCCGTCAAATTGTTGATGGCGGAATTCGAGACATTTTGTGGAAGACCCGCTTCTTTGACTTTTTTACGTAAGATCGATGCCCCCATAGCACTGGAGCCCATGCCTGCATCACATGCGAAGATGATACGATTGATGCCAGTCATTGGTTGAGCCGCCAATCCTTTAGCGCTGAGTTTTGCTGCTTGCGTTTGTTGTACTTTTTCTTCAAAATTATCCACTGTATCCTTCGCATCTGCTTTCAAAATTGCGGCAGCGACGATAAAGGACACGCCTGCTCCTACGGCAATTCCGGCTAAGACAGAAACGACACTCATCACCGAGTTGAATGGCGTCATTGCTAAGATCGCAATGATCGAACCTGGTGAAGCAGGTGCCCGTAAGCCTGCACCTAGCAATTGGAAGGTAAAGCTTCCTGATACACCGCCGGCAATCACTGCTAAGAACATCAATGGTTTCATCATGACGTATGGGAAGTAGATCTCATGGATCCCACCGATAAAGTGAATGATGATCGCTCCAGGTGCCGAAGATTTCGCTGCTCCTTTTCCGAAGAAAGTGAAGGCTAGCAAGACTCCTAAACCAGGTCCAGGATTGGCTTCTAATAAGTAAAGAATCGATTTCCCAAATTCGCTGACTTGCTCAGTACCTAGTGGTGTCAAAATTCCATGGTTGATGGCGTTGTTTAAGAATAGGATTTTTGCTGGTTCAATAAAAATATTGGCTAATGGAATCAAGTGGGCATTGACGATCACTTCTACCCCTGCTGCCATTGCTTCTGTCAAGGTGTTAACAACTGGCCCGATTGCTACAAAGCCCAGTAATGCTAAAGCAAAACCGATCAAACCTGATGAAAAGTTGTTGACCAACATTTCAAAGCCAGCGCGAACTTTGTCTTGGAAGATCTCGTCAAATTTCTTGATGACCCAACCGCCTAAAGGACCCATGATCATTGCACCCAATAGCATTGGGATATCCGTTCCGACGATGACCCCCATCGTTGCGATCGCCCCAACCACGGCTCCGCGGTCACCAGCAATCACTTTCCCGCCAGTATACCCAATCAAGATTGGGATCAAATACGTTAGCATTGGACCGACCATCGTTGCAAAGGCTTCATTTGGTAAATACCCATCTGGAATAAATAATGCCGTTAATACACCCCATGCAATCAATGCGCCGATATTCGGCATCACCATACTCGACAATGTACTGCCTAATTTTTGAACTTTTGCTTTTACTGATGATTTGGCTGCTTTTTGTGTCTGTTCCATTTTTTTCTCTCCTCTCGTCTGCTTACACCCTTATTGTAGGCGCTTCCCAAAACGGTCGAAAGTCGTACTTTGGCACAAAAAACTGTGCCAAAACTTGTAGCCAAACGGATAGAACAAAAAAAGGCGAGCAGCCCCTGCACTCGCTTATTTTTGTTATGTTTCACGTGGAGCATTTCTATCTGGTTTTTGCCAAAACACAAAAAAAAACGTGTACCCGCTCCTTCTACACAAGGTAGAAAGAGCGAGCACACGGAGGCAGCTCATTCACTCATTTCGTTCGCTGCTCTTGTTACAAGCCAGTCTGCTGCTGATTGCTTATTCTTCTGCCAGCAAAATCTGTTGGATCTCTTCAACCGATTCGGCATCACTCAGCGCCCGAACATTTTGCATATCGGAACAAAAAAAGGCGATTTCTTGCAAAACAGCTAATTGCTGCTCTTTTAGGACGACTACGAAAAGGATCGTAGCGATTTTGGGTTGCTCCTTCGTGCCGAAGTCGACGCCATCCGGCACTTGGATCAAAAAGAGCCCTTCTTCCTTGATCCATTGCTGGGCTTCTTCTTCCCCATGGGGCAATGCAACAAAGTTACCGATGTAAACACCTGTTTTTTGATGGCGCCGCAAAAGGCTTTTGACATAAGGTAAAGAGACGATCTCCTGGTTGACTAAGTACTCGCCAATTTTTGTCAGGGCCTCTGTGGCATCGGTAAAGTGTTGATCCAACAAAATCCGCTCCTGTGGAATATACATCGCTGATCCCTCCTATTGTTTTACTTCTTCAATCAAGAGCGAAGAGAGTAACTGATAAATAATCGAATCATTGCCGGAATTAAAAATCTCCGTATTTAGATCATTCATAATGATCGAACCACTGATCTTCCCTAACATCTGAGAGCTTGTTTCATTGATAGGATACGGCGCCAGCATGACTAATAAACGGGTAACAGCGATTTCTTTTTTATCCATCGCTAGAAGTGGCAGTGGCTGTTTCAAATCGAAAATACGAAAAACAGGTTGCAGGATCGCCGAACTCGCCGCGTGAAACAAGGCAAAGTGAGTGTCAGGAATGCCCACTGGCGCTTGGAAGTAGCGCCTTAAGAGACGATCAACAACTTTCTCACGATCCAAAACAACATGTTCATCAAAAGACGTCAGCACCAGCTGCAACGTTTCTTCCAAGTCCGCTGGGTTATCAATGGTCTGCACTTGAAACAGCGCCAATAGCTGGTTAATAGCTTCGATAAAAGCCAAGACCGCTTCATAGGATTCCTCTTTGACCAAAGCAGAGGGCGCTTTTTTGGCGGAACGTTTTTTCTGACTAATGGCTTGGAAGGCCTTCTTCAACTCTTGAATGTCTTCTTCTAGCAGGATCGGTGAAACGAGTTTGTATTCTCCTTGATACCCTGGCAGCAATGAAGTCGAGATCACCAAGTCATAGGTCTCCTCGATATTTTCCCGTTTGACATCCCCCACTCGAAAGAAGGTGATTTGATTGATAAAGGGAAAATGTTTCCGCAGCTGCATCTCTAACAAACTGATGGAGGCTAATCCGCTAGGAGAGATCCCTGCAATATTGACTTCTAACACTTTCGGATTTTTTTCCAACGAATTGGCAAAATGCAGGACCATATAGGCGATTTCTTCTTCCGAGAACTGCTGCTGCGGAAAGACTTGCGGCAAATGATTGCGAATCCCGCTGGCGATCTCGACATACTGGTTCATGATTTTTTCTAGGATAGGGTTGTTCAAATGATCTTCTTCTAAAATCGCCCGCGTCATCACTCCTGAGATATGGGTCAGCAGCATTTTATACAAGTTCGTATCTTCATAAAACGCCACTTCCGTTTGCTCACTGACCAATTCGATCAAGCGTTTTACACGATAAGCCAAGTCGGTATCAAAATGGTCATCAAAAAAATCACGATCAAAGGAATTAGCAAAATCACCTAGTAACACGGCAAAAAAGACGATTTCGTTGATGGAATAAAGCAGTTTCGTCTTTTCGGCGATCTGAGCAAAAATCTTTTTCGCCACCTTCAGCAAGTCTTTGTTGATCTGACTCGGGTACGTCTCTTCTTCCACCGTGTAGCCCAAAGCTACCCGATCCATGGCTAGCGCCAGCATCAAGACGATAAACGCCAATTTACGGTCACTAAGTTCCTTGAACTGCGGCTCGATGGTTTCTCGAATCAGCCGCTGGGCTAGCAATAGATGGTCACGGGACAGAAATTGAAAAATAAACGGGGCTTCATCATCGGTTTCCAGTAAATGGAAAAATTGGTACTCATTGATCTCCATCACTAGTGTATTGGCAGTGATCAACCGCCGATATTTTTCGGAGCCTTCGATCTCATACCCTTGATTGCGCACGATCCTTAACGGCAGCCGTGCGAGACTTTCTTCTAGCTGTTTGATATCTGAAAAAAACGTCGTATTGCTGATTTGGTAGCGATCCAAGAAGAAATGACTAGATACAGGCTTCGTGGCGGTAGTCAGTTGCAGCAAAATACGATGTTGTCGCTCACTAGCCGCGAATTCTTGATCGGTATCTGCCATAATGGCTTCTTGCAATTGGCGAATGCTCGTTTCTGATGCAAAAATTTGGAAATGACCACGACCGACCTTCTCTAAGGTAGCTCCTACTGTTTCCAGGGATTTTTCTAGATTAGCCAGTTCACGGTACACCGTTCGTTTACTGACTTTTAAGACTTGCATCATGCGATCTAAAGAAACCGGACCGGTACTATTCATCAATTCCGTTAATAAAAGTGTTTCACGATTGGTCAAAAACATAGTCGACTCCTTCTGTCAGTAACTGACGATACGCATCTGTCGTCAATAAATCATCCACCACCAGTAAAGGAACATCTGGGATCGGGCACTTTTCTGCAAGTTCTTTCGGGAGAATATAGACTGCCGTAGGATCAAGAGCTTGTCCTTCATATGCCATTTTTTTGACGGTCAAAGACAATGTTTGTTGGCGAGCCATTTTTCTTAATATCTCCACTGCCATCGTTTGTGAACCGCGTTTTTTTCCAGTATACAAAAAGATGATCGTTGAAAACCCTAGCGAATTTGCTGCTTCGATTTGTAGCGATTGCTGCGGATCCTGTTCTCTTCTTTGTAATTCTTGGATCAGCGGGGCATACTCATCTGCCGCCAAAAAATTATCTAACACATAATGCTGTGCGTGAGGTGTCTGCTTTTGGGCAATAGCTGCTAATTCCCGTTGGGTGATCACCAAAAGCGCGGGATCATCCGTCACACGATAAATCGACTGATAGCGGACAGGAAACGTTAGCTGGGCTTCTTCTAACTCTTTCTTTAGTATGCTGGCGCCGATTGCACTGGACCCCATCCCTGCGTCACAGGCCACGACGATCTCCGTGACTTTCTTCATTTTCGGCATCTTACGCTCCTCATTTTCTGTATTGGTCTTCCGTTTTAACAGCACACTAGCGATCACAAACGATACGACCGTACTGACGACAATCCCAGCTAAGACACCTAGGATCATAGAAGCCGGTGTATTGAGCAAAATCGCCAAAATCGAGCCCGGGGACGCAGGCGCTCTTAAGCCTACCCCTAAAAATTGGAAGATCAGCGTGCCACTGAAACCACCAACGATCGGACCGAGCAACACCCAAGGATCGAGCAGAACAAACGGGAAATAGACTTCATGAATCCCGCCAATGGCCTGCACAAAAATGGATGCTGCGGCATTCGTTCGGTTTCGCTTTGAACCAAAGAAAAGATACGCCGCTAAGACCCCTAATCCCGGACCGGGGTTGGCCTCGATCAAAAATAAAACCGACTGACCGTTGACTGCCGCGGCTTCGATTCCTAGCGGCGTAAATAGTCCATGGTTGACAATATTATTAAAAAACAAAACCTTCAATGGTTCTACAATGATATGAATAAAGGGCAAGACATTTTGCCGAACGAAATAATCAACGAGCTGATAGCTGCCGAGACTGAACCAATTAAAAAGCGGCGCCAATAGGAAATAACTACCTAAAAAAAGGAGTCCGCCAAGCGCACCTGCAATAAAATTGCGCACCAGCATCTCATAGCCACTTTTGACCTTACTAACGAACGAATCACTGCGATACAACAGCCAGCCTGCCAGTGGTCCCAGTAGCATCGCCCCAAAGACTTGGGGAATATCCGTTGCGAGAATAGCCCCTAAGACCGCCACTGCTCCTACGACCCCACCTCGCTCAGGTGCCAACATTTGCCCACCTGTATAAGCAATCATGAGGGGCAGCAACACAGTCAAGACCCCTTGTTCCATTTGCTGGATCACTTGTTGATCGACTGAAAAAAAAGGCAGCAGGAATGAAATCAGCATCCACGCAATAAAAATACTTAAATTCGGCATCATCATGCGAGAAAGATAATTCGTATAAAACTTAACCGTTATCATTTTTTCTCTGGAAGACGAGGTCTTGTTCATTTTATCCGCTTCCTTTCTCTTTTCTATTATAAGATGTTCTGGCAAGACTGAAAACAAAAAAAGCATACGTTTTTTTAAACAGAAATCAAAAAAAGCTGACGTAAAACGCCAGCTTTTGAAATAGCTTCAATTGATTTAGTTTACGCGTACCGCGAAATCTGGTGAGTAATAAGAGTAACTGCTGACAGAAACACTTTGACCAGGTGTTGGTGCATGAATGTATTGTCCGTTACCCATAGCGATCGCCACGTGATGCGTGCTTCCACGGCTACCCCAGAATAACAGGTCGCCAGCTTTTGCTTCGTTGATCGAAATCACCGTACCGGAAAATTCTTGTGCATACGTTACCCGTGGTAATGAGATGCCAACTTTAGCAAATACATATTGTGTAAAGCCAGAACAGTCAAAGCCATCTGGTGTCGTACCACCCCAAACATAAGGGGTACCAATGTATTTCATTGCTTCTGCTACGATTGCTGAACCGTTGACCGTTTGTGCGGGTGCAGGAGTATTGCTTGCACCATTGCCGCTATTGTTCGATCCTTGGTTGTTATTGCTATTGTTATTGTTGGCAGGAGTCGATGGTGTCGTATTTGTTGAACCGCCACCTTGTGATGAACTGCCTTGCGTAGTATCAGTCGTCGTACTAGAATTTGTTGTTGAGTTTGATGTCGTTGAATTCGACGTTGAAGACTCGCTTGATGCTGCTTCCTGAGTAGCTGCTTCAGCTGCTGCCGCTTCTTGAGCCGCTGCTGCTTGTGCTGCTTGTTCACGAGCTGCTGCTGCTGCCGCTTCTTCTGCAGCGATGCGAGCTTGTTCTGCTTCGTAATCTTCTTTTTGTTTTTCTAAATCAGCTTTTTCATCTTCTTTCGATGCTTGTTGAACAGCCAATTCCGCTTGCAAAACATTTAAATCAGCTTGTTTGGCTTGTAGATCCCCTAATTGTGTTTCTAATTCAAATTGGTTCG
This sequence comes from Enterococcus sp. S53, assembly GCF_016516865.1. Taxonomy (NCBI): domain Bacteria; kingdom Bacillati; phylum Bacillota; class Bacilli; order Lactobacillales; family Enterococcaceae; genus Enterococcus; species Enterococcus sp. S53. The sequence continues at coordinate 4,561 of NZ_JACVUH010000008.1, read as the reverse complement.
CTGCGATCTCCGCCAATTTATCGTCGTTTTCCGCTTTTTTCGCTTCAACTGCTTCTTGGTCTGCTTTTTGTTGATCCACAAGATCTTTGTTAGCATTGACGATCGTTGTCATTGCTTGCACACGACCAATGGCATCGGTTAAAGAGTCAGCTTCTAATACTGCATCAATAAAGTTTGTGCTTTGACCGTTGACTTGAACGTCACGGGCTTGTTTTTGGATCGCTTCTTCACGCTTTTCGATTCTGACTTTCAAATCGGCAATTTCTTGCTTCAACTTTTCAGAATCCGCACGCAAATCCCCTTGTTGTTGCAACAAAGCTTGGGCTTTTTCATTGATTGCAGCCACGTCGCTTTCAAGTGCTGCTACTTGTGACTGGATGCTTGCTTGCTGGTTTTGCAAGTCAGAGATTTCTTGATTTTTTTCTTCAATTTTATTGTCAAAATCTGATGCAAAGACAAGTGTCGGTGCTGCTGCAGAAGTAAGAACAATTGAACTTACTAACAATAAAGATAAAATTCGCTTTTTCACTCTTCATTCCTCCGGCTGTTGCTTCCCCTAATATGGTTTTTTTATGTATAAATGCTTAAGAATACCTAAAGTCCTTCACGATAGTGTGATTGTAACACAGCCGTATGTCAGAGAGATAAAAGGAATATTACAAAAACATTTCAATCGCTGTTATTTTTATACCGTCAAAGGCAAAAAAAATGAAGCTATTCGTCTTTGAATAGCTTCATGAATGGAACAACTAAAAGGATAAACAAAATGATGTTCAATAAAAGCGTTGGTGCTAAAAAGCGGGAAACAAAGAATGACGTGCTAACTGATGCGATCTTAAATAGCAACTGGACGCCCAACGTCACAACTTCTAAGCTGGTAACAAAGATGATCATTCCGAAAAACATGGTAAATATATTTTGATAAAGCGTATTTTTCAAAATGTACATGATCCACACGATCAGAGGAAAAGCCACCGTGTAGATGCCGATCACACCGACATAATACACGTCATAGAGGCAGCCGATCACCAGCGCCGTGGTAATCAAAAAGTTTTTCGGCAAATACTTTGCGCCACACAAAAGGGCGATCAGCAAAAGATGGGCACTGGCGATATAATTGTCTTGGGTCCATTTTTCCAAAAAACGCGTCAGTTGTCCATCTGCCAACATCATCAAAAAGAAGACGCCCGCTGCCAGGTATTTGATGTAGTCATGCTTTTTCATGGCTATTCCTCACCTGCCAAGCGTTTGATAATCGTTACTGCTTGAATATCATACATTTGGGCATACAGTTTTACAAATACTTGGGTATCAAGACCAAACTCATCTTTAGTGGTACGGATCACTGTTCCGATCGCTAAGTCGGCGGGCGAGTTTCCTCCTAATCCAGAGGTCTGCACGACATCGCCTTCCTTCAGCTCATTGTCCCCCGTCAATTGGGTAATGACTAAGGAACGTTCTTTTTGATCGTAACTACTTAGGATCCCAAAGTTTGACCCATCTTCGCCACTGATTCGAACCGGATAGTGGTTGGAATTCTGGTTTTCAGAAGTCAAAAGTTCAATTTTAGAAGAAGCTGCATTGACCTCAATGACACGACCAATCAAGCCTTTTTGTGACATGACTGCCATGTTGACCTCAACGCCATCTCTTGAGCCTCGGTCCACGATCAGCATATCTTGCCAAGTATCCGGTGACCGATTGATGACATTGGCGGAGATCCGTTCATAATTCGTCAAGGTTGCATTCAGCTCTAGCTCTTCTTTCAAGGCATCGATTTCTCTTTGCGCATTGTCCTTCGCTTGTTCCAGTTCCTCAAAACTGTCCAATTTCTCTTTTAAACGTTCATTTTCTTCATAGGTCACAAACAAATTTTTGACTGAATTGGCACCATTTTCGATCCAACGAAAAGGAGCGGTAATCACTTTATCGATAAAGCCAACGGAGTCATTGACCGTAGATTGCACGGCATTGGTGGAGTTTCCCGCTGCTCGGCGGGCGATCGTCACGCTTAATACGGTGACAACTAAAATCACAATAATCAATGTGATGATAATATTTTTATTAGGATTAAACTTTTTCACAAAGACACCTCAAATAATTCCAAACTGTAGTTCCAATTTTACCATTAATACCCTGCAAACAAAAGCTAAGTTGTCCGTCTTAATGTTTTTTTTGTAATTAAGTTTCTGAAATTTTCAACAAAAAAAAAGAGACGTTCCGTCTCTTAATCACAACTTTGAATGACTGCTATCATCCCGCTGCTAAAGGAAAAACCTGCTGTTTGTGTCAGAAATTCATTGCTGGCATAAGAAGTTGGGTACGGTACTTGGACGTTTTCTAATAAATACTTGCTACCTGTCAACGTCAAATCTGTTACCGGCGTCAAACAGCAATACGCCAAATACTGCATCTCGGGTTCTTTTTCCAGTTGATAGGTGCCCGGTAAAAAGAACTGAACGACATTTTGACGATCTAAAAAACGCAGATTTGGGGCAAATGGACGAAACCGATCTTCTAAGGGCAGCCATAGATTGGCTAAAAGATGGTCGAGACGTCCCCCTGTTGCACCAATCAAGTCGATTTGCGCTTCTGGATAGCGGCGCAACGTCTCCACCAATGCCAATTGGGTATCTGTATCATCTTTTTCAGCAGGGGCTTGGATCACGGTCTTAACTTGTTGTTTGACCGCTTGCAGTTCTGCTGCGTTCAGGGAGTCGAAATCACCGATTGCCAGATCGACTGGCCGTTGGTGCTGAAGCAAAAACAGGGCCCCGCGATCAATTCCAATGTATTTATCATACGCCATCAACTGTGGCCAATTTTCAGGGCGCCCCCCTGCTGCTAACAAAATCTTCATTTATTGCAAAGCTTCTTTCAAGGCTCTGATTTGTGCTGCAGGTTCATCGGCATCGTAAATATAGCTTCCTGCTACGAAAACATTTGCACCTGCTTCCAGGCAACGTTTGGCTGTCTCAGGAACGATCCCGCCATCTACCTCGATATCATAATGATAGCCTTTTTCTTCTTTTAAAGCAGCCAGCGCCGCAATTTTTTCCAGTGATTCTTCAATAAAGGATTGCCCACCAAACCCTGGATTGACCGTCATAACTAACACTTGATCACACATGGATAAAACATGTTCAATGGCTGAAACTGGTGTGCCTGGGTTGATGACGATTTCTGCTTTGACATTTTCTGCCACAATCATTTGGATCGCACGATGGATATGAGGTGTTGCTTCTGCGTGGATACCAATGATATCTGCTCCAGCTTCTGCGAAGGCATGGATATACTTTTCTGGCTCGATGATCATTAGGTGAACATCCAACGGCAGTTTGGTAACTGGGCGAATCGCTTTAACGATGTTTGGGCCTAAGGTAATATTAGGGACAAAATGACCGTCCATCACGTCTACGTGAATGTAATCTGCGCCATGGCGCTCTACCAGCTCAATGTCTCTTTGAAGATTTGCAAAATCGGCACTTAAAATAGATGGTGCTAGTTTTATCATGCTTTTCCCTCACTTTTTCTTCTTTTTATAAACCGGACGTCGGTTTTCAATCTCTTCTAAAAATTGCACGTAATTCTTATAACGAGTCTCGGCAATCTCATTTGCTGCAACTCCCTGCTTGACTGCACAATCAGGTTCATTGAGGTGCATACATTCCCTAAAACGGCAGTTGGCAGCTACTGCTAAAAAATCAGGGAAGAGCTTTGGTAACTCTACTGCTTCGATTTCCAGAAAATCGATTGAACTAAAACCAGGCGTATCGGCAACCAATCCATCACAAATCGGCAAGAGCTCCACATGACGGGTCGTATGTTTCCCCCGTCCGAGAGATTCTGAGATCGCTCCTGTTTCCAATGCCAATTCCGGGACGATTCGATTCAATAGCGTAGACTTTCCAGCACCGGATTGCCCCATAAACACGGTAATCCGCTCAGGGAAGTACCGTTGAAGTTCCAATAGATCTTCGCCTTCTGCTTTTGACGTGATCACGTGGTAGCCAATTGCTTGATAGGTCTCCTCAATTGCTTTCATTGCGGCAAGATCTTTCACAAGATCCGCTTTTGTCAAAAAGATGATCGGTTCGATCCCCTCATACTCTAAGGTCACTAAAAAGCGATCCAATAGGTTATAGGAGAAGTTCGGCTCAACTAGACTTGTCACGACCACTCCTTGATCCACATTTGCGACTGGCGGTCGAACTAGCTCATTTTTTCGCGGCAAGATCTCTAAAAGATAACCGTCTGTTTGATTGCTGCTTTCAAAGATCACTTCATCCCCCACCAAAGGAGTGATTTTTCGATTCCGAAAATTTCCTCGAGCGCGGGTTTGAAAGATTTCATCTTCTGATGCCACATAATAAAATCCGCTTAGCGCTTTGATGATTTTTCCCTTCAAACAATTTCCTCCTCGTTTTTTACTATTGTATCATATTTTCAGGTCTTCTCACTGGCTGAAAACACAAAAAAAGCCTGAAGCGAATGCTTCAGGCATCAAAAAATCGGGAAGACAGGATTCGAACCTGCGACCCCTTGGTCCCAAACCAAGTGC
>NZ_JACVUH010000089.1:0-224 GCF_016516865.1 Enterococcus sp. S53 | reverse complement strand
GTATTAAGGTTTTTAAATCTAGGAAGTGAATTTGGTCGGCTTCAAAGCAACGGTGACAAAGGTTCATCTACAGTTCCAGCTCTTGAAGTATCAGGAACATTTATTGCTATTACAAGCTCCCAAAGAGGATGGATTAACTTATCTGCAAATGGTATTTTCGAAGGCAACACTTATAGCGGATACAGTGTAGATGCCGGAAGTAATACTGGTAATTATGTAGGCTT
>NZ_JACVUH010000088.1:0-224 GCF_016516865.1 Enterococcus sp. S53 | reverse complement strand
GTATTAAGGTTTTTAAATCTAGGAAGTGAATTTGGTCGGCTTCAAAGCAACAGTGACAAAGGCTCATCTACAGTACCAGCTCTTGAAATATCAGGAACATTTGTTGCTATTACAAGCTCTCAAAGAGGATGGATTAACTTATCTGCAAATGGTATTTTCGAAGGGAACACTTTTAGCGGATACAGTGTAGATGCCGGAAGTAATACTGGTAATTATGTAGGCTT
>NZ_JACVUH010000087.1:0-225 GCF_016516865.1 Enterococcus sp. S53 | reverse complement strand
AATGTGTATATTCCCAATGCTCCTGCAGGAACGAAAGTTGCTCGAGCTAGTTTCACCAAATCGATTATGCGTCGCTTGGGAATTCCGAAGTATGCTGACGGTGTGGGTATTCCGGAAGATTCTTCACTAGTTAGAAATCTAAGGAGTCTAACTCCTGCAACCGAATCAAGTTCGATTAATGTCCGTACACAGGATTACTCTCAACAACTCGAAATACTCATAGAA
>NZ_JACVUH010000086.1:0-227 GCF_016516865.1 Enterococcus sp. S53 | reverse complement strand
AAAACGGCGACATGATTTTCTTTTGGAGAAAATGAAGTAGATAGATCCAAATTGAGTTGATTCATGTTATAATTAGTATACATTTTGTTTAGTCCTTTCAGGATTAAATGATGGGGCATTGGCGGCAACCGGTGCTCCTTTTTATTTTACCCAAAAAACCGCAAGAAATGAACGATTTCTCGTCATTTCTTGCGGTTTTCTTCTATGGACTTATGTCACAGTCCCTT
>NZ_JACVUH010000085.1:0-253 GCF_016516865.1 Enterococcus sp. S53 | reverse complement strand
TGATGTGATGATTGATAAGTGCATTGCTTATGGTGAGAAATGGTATTTCCCAATGCAACCATTCCAGAAGTTTTTAATCGCATTTATCTTTTTTTATTTCAAAAAGAATGACCGGAATGTTTACCGCAAGTTCCTTTGGATGTTTGGTCGTGGTGGAGGTAAAAACGGGTTGTTATCTGTGGTCCTAAACTTTCTACAAACAGAAATGCACGGCATCATGGACTACAACGTTTCGATCGTTGCCAATAGTGAG
>NZ_JACVUH010000084.1:0-265 GCF_016516865.1 Enterococcus sp. S53 | reverse complement strand
CATGGACTACAACGTTTCGATCGTTGCCAATAGTGAGGATCAAGCGAAAACATCATTCGAAGAGATATACAATACAATCAAACGGAATAAGACTTTACAAAAAGCTTTTGAATATGGCAAGTCTGTGATCACCAGCAAAAAGACTGGAAGCAAGATAAAATTCCGTACTAGTAATGGCGATACAAAAGATGGATTGCGTGATGGAGCAGTAGCTTTTGATGAAATCCATCGATACGAATCGAACAAAGATGTAAAAGTCCATATT
>NZ_JACVUH010000083.1:0-271 GCF_016516865.1 Enterococcus sp. S53 | reverse complement strand
TAACAACGATACTACTTTAACGAGATTGCAGCAGATATGCGAGATGTTCAAATGCGAAATGTATTTTACTGTTGAGTTTCACAACTTGAAAGTGACGAAGAAAAGAATCAATATTGTTTATCAAATTGGGGTAGAAACCAACGAGGTACTTAACGCTGGCGTTGACCTGATCACTGTTGGGAAACACATTAACGTAGATAATTTGAAAACTGCTTTGATAGTAACAGGTGGCAGCAATTTTAACAATTTGGTCTACAACGACGGAAACTAC
>NZ_JACVUH010000082.1:0-271 GCF_016516865.1 Enterococcus sp. S53 | reverse complement strand
TTTTAGCAGTTGTCAGGGAGTTGTTCAGAGACTACTCAAGTAGTCATTTTTGCGAAAAGTAGTCTCTAGGTACCACCATCGATCGTCCTTTTTGAAAGACAAATTTTTACAAATACTTAGCGATCAGATCATTGTAAGTGAGCGATTCTGAATTTAGTTTTTCTTCTTTTGCTTTCTCTTTTTGATTATTAACGGGTCTTTTTTGTGATTTATTTTTTGCTTTTTTTCGCCGACTATTCGCCCATTTCCCTCTTTGTTGTGTCTTTACTTC
>NZ_JACVUH010000081.1:0-286 GCF_016516865.1 Enterococcus sp. S53 | reverse complement strand
TCATATCTTTCATCGTGCTAACTCCTCCAATTCTGACCGCATCTCTTCAAATGCAGATCCTTCTGTTTTATCAACAACCCCTTGTAATTTTCCCATCCCTCTAGGGCTAATGTACTTACCAAACCGAGTATAGCCAAATTCATTCAAATGCACTAAGCGCCATCTCGAACCTTGCCCCCAACCAACTTCGATCGTTTTAGGCGGTCCTTTTTTTACTCCGGAAACAATTACTGTGTCATGCGTTTCACCAGTATCCATGTAACTGGATACCGCCTCTTGCACATCT
>NZ_JACVUH010000080.1:0-286 GCF_016516865.1 Enterococcus sp. S53 | reverse complement strand
AGATGTGCAAGAGGCGGTATCCAGTTACATGGATACTGGTGAAACGCATGATACAGTTATTGTTTCCGGAGTGAAAAAAGGACCGCCTAAAACAATCGAAGTTGGTTGGGGTCAAGGTTCAAGATGGCGCTTAGTTCATTTAAATGAATTTGGCTATACTCGTTTTGGTAGATATGTCAGTCCTAGAGGAATGGGGAAATTACAAGGGGTTGTTGATAAAACGGAAGGATCTGCGTTTGAAGAGATGCGGTCAGAATTGGAGGAGTTAGCACGATGAAAGATATGA